>JAZORL010000175.1:0-15919 GCA_045656625.1 Candidatus Scatosoma sp.
ATCGTTTCCACGAGCGCTTCTTGAATGATACCTTGCTTAATGTTAAGCGAGAGTTTACAAGCACCTTGTTGGGGCGCACACCAACCGATACCGTGCGTAAAACCGCTGATATCTTTGATTTCTTTCGCATGAATCCACTTACCTTCTTCAGGAATAGGCGCGTTTTCATGACGAGCGACGCCTGCGCCTTTTGCTACGCAGTACATCTCTTGAACTTCTGACGAAATTGTCATTATGAATTCCTCCAAAAATATATTTTTATCTTTTTTGCTTGTCCAAGGTCCGTCCCGAATGCGAGATCTCCCTTTTACCAATAATTAGTATAGCATATCTTTTGGAAAAATTCAACCGCAAAAAGCCAAATTTTTCTATTTTTTTTATTTTTTCTATGAAAAAAAGACGAACCTCTTAAACTCCGTCCTTTTTTACACGTTATTTTACACGCATTTTCAGTCCAAAAAATCCTCCGCAGATAATTTTGAACGCAATTTTTCAAGCGCATGTTTTTCAATCCGAGATATATACGAACGAGAAATTTTCATCACCTGCGCCACTTCCCTCTGCGGCAATGGAATCCCACCCTTCAACGCATATCGCAAGCATATAATTTTATATTCGCGCTCACTTAAAACGTTTTGCAAATATTCCAAGAGTTTTTCACGCTGTACCGACCGTTCAACCTCTTCAAAGACGCAATCCTCTTTCTCAAAAAGCAAATCTAACAACGTCAACTCATTCCCATCTTTATCTACCCCCACGGGATCGGATAAGGAAATCGTATTTCGATGCTTTTTATTGGCACGTATAAGCATCAAAATTTCATTTTCAATGCATCTCGCCGTGTACGTAGCCAAAGCAGTGCCGTGTTCGGGTCTATACGTATTGATCGCCTTTATCAAACCAATACTCCCGACTGAAATCAAATCATCCGTTTCCGCCGCGCCCGTGTATTTTTTTACGATATGTGCCACAAGCCGCATATTATGTCTAATCAAAATTTCCTTCGCTTGTTTATCCCCTTGCATCGCAAGCGACATATATTTTTCTTCCTCAGCCTTCGACAAGGGTTTAGGAAAGGCATTTTTCGAACCTATCACCCCCGTAAAGAAAACAATCCGCCCCAAAACCGTCCAAAGAAATTCCAAAAACATACCCACACTCCTACTCTTATTTAACGTAAAATATCGTATGTTTTTAATGGTTTGTACTATTACAAAAAGAAAATAAAAAGGCTGACAATTATGTCACACATAGGTATTATGTCTGACATAATCCTTTGAAAATAAAAGGCTTTCCCTGCCCAATTATCCCACACATAGGTATTATGTGTGGCATAATTGGGCGCTATTTGCTCGTAAAAAGAAAACAGCGAATCCCTTATATTCTAAGAGATTCGCTTGTATTTTGAAGAGATTTGAGCCTGTCTATAAGCCGAGTTCTGTCGTGTACGGTCATTTATCTAGGCTTACCGTCACCGATAAGCTCAAGCGATATTCACGGTATTCCGTCGGACGGACCGCCCTATTGACGGAAACCCAATCTTGCAGCGAGTGGGGTTTACATGGCACGTTTTGTTACCAAAGCGTCGGTGAGCTCTTACCTCGCCTTTCCATCCTTACCGTAAGTAGGCGTCTTATAAATAAGCACTCAAGCCCTAAAAGAGCAAGCAACTTGCGGCGGTTTATTTCTGTTGCACTATCCCGGAGATCACTCTCGCCTGACGTTATCAGGCACCCTGTCCTATGCAGCTCGGACTTTCCTCATGGCTTTTCAGCCCCGCGACCGTATAACAAACTCAAATCTATTTATATTATAGCACTTTTCTTCAAAAAATGCACCTTATTCTCTTGCTTTTTGAAAAAAAAAGGAGTAAAATATTATTAAAGTTATTAAAAAATCATAATGGGAGAGAGTTGGCGCTTTTTGAAGAAAGGTTAATTCATTCCCTTGGAGTCTGTATGAAAAAGACAAAAATTATATGCACAATTGGTCCTGCAAGCAACAATAAAGCTACCTTTGCCAAAATGGCAGATTCGGGCATGGATATCGTTCGCTTGAACTTCTCGCACGGCGCGCACGAAGATTTCGCAAAAACGATTGCTATGATCAAGGAAGTCCGTGAAGAAAAGCAGCTTCCCCTTCCCATCCTTTTGGATACAAAAGGTCCTGAATTTCGCATTAAAACGTTCGAAAACGGCAAGATTTTATTAAATGAAGGAGATTCCTTCACTTTCACAACGGAAGAAATTGAAGGCACGCAAGAACGCGTAAGCGTTTCCTATTCCGGCATTTGCGAAGACCTTGCACCCAACGATAAAATCCTTTTGAATAATGGTATGATTGTCTTCCGTGTGACGGAAGTGAAAGCCCCGAACGTGCATTGCGTTGTAGAAATCGGCGGTGAACTTTCCAGCCGCAAATCCATGTTCTTCCCCGATAAGGAGTTACATTTGGACTTCCTTTCCGAGCAAGACAAAGCCGATCTGCTTTTCGGTATTGAGCAAGACGTCGATTTTGTTGCCCTTTCCTTTGTTTCCAAAGCGCAAGACGTACTCGACGCAAAACGTTTCCTTGCTGAACACGGCGGTTCGCACATCGACGTAATCGCAAAGATTGAAAACCGTGCTGGCGTAAACAATTTGCGCGAAATTATGAAGGTTTCCGACGGTATTATGGTCGCTCGCGGCGATTTGGGCGTAGAAATCCCTTACGTAGAACTCCCGAACGTACAAAAGTATATCATTTCCGAATGCCGTATTCATGGTAAACGAGTTATTACCGCAACGGAAATGCTCGAATCGATGATTCACAATCCCCGCCCCACAAGAGCGGAAATTTCCGACGTTGCAAACGCTGTATACGATGGTACGTCCGCCGTTATGCTTTCCGGTGAAACCGCAGCCGGCGAATTCCCCGTGCAGTCGGTTGCCGCAATGGCAAGAATCGTTGAACACGCAGAAACGCATATTGAGTATATCCAAAACATTGATATTGACAGTTTTGAAATTGAGACCACGTCGGAAGCACTTTCCCACTCCGCCGCAACCCTTGCAAAGGACTTAAAAGCAAGCGCAATCGTTGTATGCACGAGAACGGGCGGTACGGCGCGTAAAGTATCAAGATTCCGTCCAAATATCAATATTATCGGTATCACAACGGATATTCACGCATACCGCAAATTGGCGTTAAGCTGGGGCGTTTTACCTGCAATTACGGACGAATACACGTCGATTGATATCCTCTTTTACTTCGCTAAGGAAATCGCAAAAAAGAGCGGTTTGGTGAAGAAAGGCGATACAATCGTCATTACGGGCGGCACACCGAACGGTAAGAGCGGCAATTCCAACCTTATCAACGTTGAAACAATTTAATCTATACGATCCCCGCAAAGGAATTTGCGGGGATTTTTTCTTTTCATCGAAAAACGGCTTAAAAATAGTTGCATTTTTCGTAAGAATGATATATAATATAAAAGCTGTTGCAGAGATGGCGGAGCGGTCGAACGCGCACGATTCGAAATCGTGTTATGCAGGAATGTATACAAGGGTTCAAATCCCTTTCTCTGCGCCACAAAAAACGGATAGGTTTTTCCTATCCGTTTTTTGTTTGATATCCGTTTTTTGAAAGGGATTTGAGGGTGGGAGCCATTTTGCGAGAGCAAAATGCTTTGCCCAATGCATTCTTAGCTATGACGGCTTAATGGCAAAGGCGGCAATTAATAATTGCCGAGCGGGGCGCGCCGCTAAAGGCGCAAATCCCTTTCTCTGCGCCACAAAAAACGGATAAGCTTTTGCTTATCCGTTTTTTGTTTTTTATGCAAAGTTTATATAAAAAAGAGATAGGCGAACCTATCTCTTTTTTCTTTTCAATTTATATCGGCAATAAAACCATCAAATTGCAAGAAATAACAATTAACACAAGCGCAAATGGATACGTAGCTGCATACGCCGAGGATACGTCATCCGTGCCTGCTACTGCAATTAATGAGCCAAGCGCAGGAGTACTCGTCATACCACCTGTAATCGAGCCGAGATTATTGAAAATAGAAAGCTTGAATACAAATTTACCGAGCACAAAACCGAGCACCATAGGAACAGTCGCCATAATAATACCGTAAACGATATAAATCCAATCGAATGCAGCAACGAAGCGAACACCACCAGGAACGCCTGCGCCCACAAGGAAAAGTACAAGACCCAATTCACGGAAGAAATTCAACGTTTGCTTGGAAATCTTCATATCAATTTTACCAATGCGACCAAAATGCCCGATAATAAGACCAGCGATCAACGTACCGCCTGATGAGCCGAAGCTGAAATAGTTTCCACCACCGATAGGTACTTTAATCGCACCAATCAATAAGCCAAGCACAATCGCGACAAAGAACGGGAAGAAACCGAATTCGTCAATCGACCAACGCTTTTTCTTGTCCTCAGGAATTTGAATGGTATTTGCCGCAACGAAAGATTCTCTTTCTTTCGCAATATCTACCTTCAAAATCTTGGGCATAATTTGCACAAAAAGCACAACGCCAAGCACACCGTAAAGATAACCGATGCCGTACCCTGCCGTCACGTTTCCAGACGCACTACCAGCGGATTCCTTCGCCGCACCGAATGCAGGCGTGGACGTAAGCGAGCCGGACAAAAGCCCCGTACCCATCGCAATATCCATATCCTTATCAATCCAAGAAATACCAATCGTGATACCAACGCCAACAAGCACAATCACTGCGCCCATTACAACGTAAGAAATCATACTCTTATTGAAAGAACGGAAGAATTTCGGCCCAGCAATCAAGCCAACCGCCGTAACAAACAACACCGTACCAAGGTTAGAAATCGTGCTGAATACACTTTCAACGGAAGTTGCACCTACCGTTTCAGCTGTTTTGCTCCAAAGCACGATTGTTTTCCCACCAATTTCGAAAGAATCTACGTACGAAAACAAAACACCAGCCAAAATCGCTACAAGCAATACGCCAGCTGTACCAAGAGAAATCCCCTTGATTTTAATACCGCCAATTAAGAAACCCAGCGCTACAATCACGAAAATAATAAAAAGCGTCGTGAGCAATCCGCTGACGGTGACACCTAAATATCCCATAACAAAAATACTCCTTTATTTGACGGACGAAAACGCACAAAGCGTACCTTCGTGCGTTTTGTCCTTGATTATTTCATTTTCCCTATCAATTTGCTTGTCTTCTATAATCGGGAAGGAGTTTGGGGGAGCATACTTCCGTGGAAATACCTGCTTCTTCAAGTTCTTTCTCGAATGCATCAACGTGGTCGAGTGTGAGCTCTTTAAGCTCTACCGTCTTCCACTTTTCACCTGCTTGCTGACCTGCGTTTCTACCGAATACGATAATGTCAAGCAAGGAGTTGCCCATCAAACGGTTCGTACCGTGGATACCGCCAACCGCTTCGCCTGCAACGTACAAGTTTTCAATGCACGTCATACCGTTCGCACCGATATCAATACCGCCGTTTTGATAATGCAACGTGGGATAGATAATAATCGGTTCTTTACGGATATCGATGCCGTACTTGCCGAACATACGAAGCATGGCAGGAATACGTTTTTCAATCGTGCCTTCGCCGTTAATGATATCAATGAGCGGCGTGTCAAGCCAAACGCCTTCACCGTCCGTCGTTTTAATACCTTTACCGCGTTCCTTACACTCACGAATAATCGAAGATGCCGTCACGTCACGCGTTTCAAGGGAATAAACGAACGCTTCGCCGTCTTTATTGACAAGCTGTGCACCAAGCGAACGCACCTTTTCGGTTACGAGTGCGCCGTAGATTTGCGTAGGCTCTGCAGCGCCCGTAGGGTGGTATTGCAACGTTTCGGGATAGAGAAGCTTCGCGCCTGCTCTATACGCCAAAACAAGACCGTCTGCCGTTGCGCCGTAGTGATTCGACGTGGGGAAACCTTGATAATGCAATCTACCAGCACCGCCCGTTGCAATAACAACCGTCTTTGCTCTTGCAATCAAGATTTCTTTCGTTTCCATATTCATAAGTACCGCGCCTGCAATCTTACCGTCGGTATCCTTGATAAGTTCGATAGCTGCCGTAAAATCAACAACCGTAATACCACGATTGAATACTTCGTCACGGAGCGTTCTCATAATTTCCGAACCGGAATAGTCACGGCAAGCGTGCATACGTTTTCTCGACGTACCGCCACCGTGCGTGGTTACCATCGTACCGTCTTCTTCCTTATCGAACATAACGCCAAGGTTGTTAAGCCACAAAATCGCTTCGGGCGCTTCGTTTACAAGCTTATACAAAAGCTCGGGTTTATTCATGAAATGCCCACCGCCAAGTGCGTCCAAATAATGGGTAGCGGGGCTATCGTTGGGCTTATCTGCCGCTTGGATCCCACCTTCTGCCATTGCCGTGTTTGCGTCGCCGAGACGAAGCTTCGTAGCAATCATAACCTTTGCACCGCGTTCATGCGCTTCGATTGCTGCCGAAGAACCTGCGCCACCGCCACCGATTACGAGCACGTCAACGTCGTAATCAATTTTAGAAAGGTCGATTTTCATATCCTTCACACGGGAATGCGCTTGCAATAAAGCAGCAAGCTCGTGCAGTACCTTTCCACCCTTATTTTTCCCTACTTTCAAATCTTCATACGCTGAAGTGATATAGTCGGGATGGAATTGTGCCAAAACCGCGTCTTTTTCTTCCGCCGTCATACGCACGTGAAGATTTTCCCTACGGAAATCGCGGCTTGCTTCTACTTTTTTCATCGATTCAAGTTGTTCATCAGTATAATGATACATTTCACGATCTCCTTATTTCTCGATTTCTCTATGGTTATAGAGATTTTTTTGTTCTTCCAACGGCGTGTTCATAATCGCTTCCAAAGCCGCCTTGCAATCCCCTCTATCAATTTCCGCTACGCGGTTGATAAGGTGTTCCGTTTGAGGCGCAAGATATTTACCCGTAAGACGACGGGTCAAAAGCGCCACTTGGGGATGGGAAATGCCTGCAGGGCAACGGGACGAGCATACGCCGCACATTACGCAGTCAAAGCTTTCTTCCGCAGCTTTTTCGTATTCGCCGCGTTGTGCGTATGCGATATACTGCATAACGTTCAACTCTTGCGTACAGCTCTTCGTACAAGCATTACAGCCGATGCACGAATAAATTTCAGGATAAAGCTGCATCATAATTTGCTGCGTGGGTTTAATCTTGTTAATGTCGTACACTTGCTTTACAAGCGGGAAGAAGGGAAGCGTTGCTACGTACATACCCTCTTCTACTTGTTGCTGACACGCAAGACAAGATTTAAGCTCTTGCTGACCGTGGATACGATAAATCGTTGCGCAAGCACCGCAGAAACCGTTTCTGCAACCGCAACCACGAACGAGCTGATAACCTGCATATTCCATTGCTTTCATAATCGTCAAGCTTTCCGGCACTTGATAGCGTTTACCGAAAAGATATACGTTTACCATATTTTCCATATTGTTCTCTCCTTAGTATTCGTCAGGCAATTCGTCAAGCTCAGTCATACGGAAGACGGGACC
This sequence comes from Candidatus Scatosoma sp., assembly GCA_045656625.1. Lineage (GTDB taxonomy): Bacteria > Bacillota > Clostridia > Christensenellales > Borkfalkiaceae > Scatosoma. The sequence continues at coordinate 7,547 of JAZORL010000175.1, forward strand.
GTCTTTGCATACGAACTTATCGCCAACGTTACATCTACCGCACTTACCAACGCCGCACTTCATACGAAGTTCAAGCGTGGTGTATACGCGCGATTTGTCAAAGCCAAGCTCCAAAAGCCCTGCAAGCGTGAATTTAATCATGATAGGCGGACCGCAAAGAACTGCCGTCATATTCGGGTTCAAACCAAGCTCTTTCACGTAGGCAGGTACGAAACCAACGTGTCCGTCCCAACCTTCCTGCGGTCTATCAATCGTCAAGTAAACTTCCGTATTCGGTTCGTTTACCCATTCCGTTTGAATTTCTTCGATATCCACAAGGTCGTCTTTACTTCTTGCACCGTAAACGATTACGACTTTGCCGTAGTTTTCACGATAATGGCGCACGTAATTGATAACGCTTCTCAAAGGAGCAAGACCGATACCGCCTGCGATAAAGAGCAAATCTTTGCCCTTGAAATCCCCTTCAACAGGGAAATTTTTGCCATAAGGACCGCGAACGGTGACTTGCGCGCCTACTTCCAAGGCATGAAGAACTTCCGTCACGCAACCGCATTTTTTAATGGAAAATTCCATATATTCTTCGTTCGTAGGCGAAGACGTGATGGAGAACATACATTCACCAACCCCGGGAATGGATACCATCGCGCATTGACCGGGCATATGCTTGAAAAGCTTTTTGCCGTCCGTACCTACTACACGGAAGGTTTTCACGTCAGGAGTATCCTTACGGATATCCGTAATCACACCGACTTTAGGAATGAGAGTTTCTTCAATCATTTGCCTTACCTCCCAATTTTTTTGCTACTTTTACGATATTGAGCTTTTGAGGACACTTGTTTACGCAACGACCACAGCCTACGCAGGAATACAAACCGTCGTTTTGCGAAGGATAATACACGAGTTTGTGCATAAATCTTTGACGGAAACGTTGCATTTGCGTCGTACGGCTATTTCCGTGCGCCATCAACGTGAAATCAGAATACATACAAGAATCCCAGCAACGGAAACGAATAATTCCGTCACGAGTTTTCACGTCACGAATGTCGAAACATTGACAGGTCGGGCAAACAAACGTACACGTACCACAACCAAGACAAGCCTCACTCATTTCTTCCCATTCGGGAGCGTCGAACAATTCGTTCAAATTTTCGGGTTTGAATTTGCTCAAATCAAGATTAGAGAAGGGCAAATTGTCAATAATTACTTTGACAGCATCCTGTTGCGCCGCAACTTCCACTTCGCCGCCTTCCACGAGCAAGTCTTTTACGAGCGCGGTAAGCGCTTCCCCTTTTTCGGTGTTCGCTTGCCAATAGAGATTGTTTTCATCAAGCCACGTCGTGACGTCGCCTTGGGGCGCAGTCGCATCAATGCCGAACGCCTTGCAGAAGCAGCTTTCTTCGGGCTTACCGCAAGCAAGCGTGACAATCGTCGTGCCTTCTCTTCTCATTTGGTAATAAGTATCTACGGGTTCAGCAAGGAATACCTTATCCAAAACCTCGATTGCTTTATAATCGCAAGCCTTTACGCCGAACAAAACGAGCGGTTTTTCTTCGATTTTTTCGCCCAATTTTTCACGAACGTCTACGATTTCAATGTTCTTGCCTTCCGTCTTGAATTTCATCAAGTTTTCGCTTTGAGGGAAGAATGCATCTTTGGGGGATTTTACCGTTTTCAAAGTTTCAAGAGAAACTTCTTTCCCTTCCCCCCAAACGGCATAGTTCACTTCCCCTGCTTTTTTAACGGGAATATACAAGCCCATGCTTTCGGAGATTTTTGCGTAAAGCTCGTTCAATCTTTCTTTAGAAATCTTTAACATTATTTTACCTCCCCGAATACGTCTTTGGGTTCTGCATCCGCTTCCGTGTAGGACGTAAGCGGCGTTTTGCCGTCCGCAGTTTCACCTGCTTGATATTCGCCGTACAAACCGTCGATATCCTTGATGTACTTTCTATTGAGCAAGTGCAAAGGAATGTTTTGAGGGCATACTCTCGAGCATTCGCCGCAATCGGTACAACGACCTGCTACGTGGAATGCACGAATGATATGGAAAAGCTGTTCTTCAAACTGATCGTCGTTCGCTTTTGCCGCTACGCCCGAATTCGGGTTATCGAATACGCATTTAACGCACGAGCATGCGGGACATACGTTGCGGCACGCATTACAACGAATACACTTACTAAGTTGCGAGCGCCAGAACGCAAAGCGTTCGTCTTCCGTCATCGCTTCAAGCGCTTCTACTTCCGCAAAACGATTTACGTCGCGAGCAGGACGTTCGTGAAGAATGATTTCCTCGTCCTTTACTTGATGCGTTTTATTGCACGTAGCACATTTCGTCAAAACCACGTCAGGTTTATAGAAGGTCTTTTCGCCATAGGGAGAGAAAGCTTTCACTTCCTTATCCACTACTTCCACGCCCGTCACGAATTCCGCACCTTGCGCTTTCATCTTTTCGATATCGAGCTTCGCCATACATTCAACGGCGATTACGTATACGTTTTCACGATTGATACGATGTTCTTTTACGAGCTGATTAAAGCTATACGTATCGCAGGGTTTCAAGAACACTGCCGTCTTACCTTCCTTTTTGCAAATATTGATGAGATACTTGGAAAGGTTTGCGCCGCAGAAATAATCGTAAACAAATTCATTGAGTTCTTCGACCGTTTCAAATACTGCGGGAGAAGGGTCATAACAAAAATCCCCTTTCTTCCAGCCAACTACACGCGCTACTTCACCGCTTGTGAGAAGTTCTTTCGCGCGTTCAAGCATTTTCAATTCAACGTTTTTCATCTTATTCACCCTCCTTTACACGAAGGTCGGTGAGGCGTTTGTTTTCGCCAAGCTCCGTGACGGTTTTCACGAAATCGTTCATAACCGCCGCAAACTTTGCGCCTTCCGCCGCAGAAACCCATTCCACGCGCGTACGATCCTTTTCAATACCCATATAGTTGAGCATACTGAAAAGCAACGCCATTCTTCTTCTTGTATAGTAGTTGCCGGTCACGTAGTGGCAATCCCCAGGGTGACAACCGCAAAGAATAACGCCGTCAGCGCCCTGTTGGAATGCTTTCAACACAAACGTAGGATTTACGCGGCAGGAACAAGGCACGCGGATAATCTTTACGTTAGCGGGATAGGTCAAACGGCTCGAGCCTGCAAGGTCTGCGCCTGCATACGAACACCAGTTGCAGCAAAAAGCTACGATATTAGGCACGTATTCTTTCTTTTCCGTCGTTACATCTTGCATATTGCTTCTACCTCCGACATAATTTGTTTGGAGCTAAATCCCTTCAAGTCCATAGCTCCCGAAGGACAGGTTACCGTACAAGCGCCGCAACCTTGGCAAACCGCAGGGTTCACGTTCGCTACGCGACGGATTTCCGTCTTACCGCCACCGATACGGAATTCTTTATCCACGTACGTAATTGCACCGTATGCGCAAACGTTTGCACATTGGCTACAACCATTACACATCGTTTCATCAGGCGTTGCTACGCAAGGATTGGTCTTTAACTTATCTTTTACAAGCAACCCAATAACCTTTGCAGCACAAGCCGAGGCTTGCGATACGGTTTCGGGGATATCCTTCGGGCCTTGGCACACACCTGCGAGATATACGCCTGCCGTAGGGCTTTCTACGGGACGAAGCTTCGCATGCGATTCCGTAAGGAAGTTGTTTGTATCGATACTCGTCGTCAAAAGAGTCGCAATCTTTCTAACTGCAGGCTCCGGTTCAATTGCCGCCGCAAGAACAACAAGATCCGATTCAATCGTGATTTGTTCGTTGTCGATCAAGTTCGAGCCCTGCACCATAAGCTTGCCGTTTTCGTTATATACCTTGCCGACCATACCTTTGATATAGTCTACGCCGTATTGTTCTACCGCACGACGGAAAAATTCGTCGTAGTTCTTACCGGGCGTACGCACGTCAATATAGAATACGTGCATTTCGGTATCGGGATATTTTTCACGAATAAGCATTGCGTGCTTCGCCGTATACATACAGCAAATCTTGGAGCAGTAGGGTTTGCCGCAACCGCTCGTATCACGCGAGCCTACGCATTGGATAAAGGTGATTACCTTCGGGTGTTCGCCGTCGGAAGGACGGAGCAAAACGCCGTTCGTAGGGCCTGCTGCGTTCATCAATCTTTCAAGCTCAAGCGACGTAATAACGTCTTTATTATCGCTATAACCGTATTCGTTAAAGTTGTCAAGTTCAATCGGCTTAAAGCCCGTTGCTACAACGATTGCGCCATATTGACGTTCGATAAACGTATCCTTTTGTTCGTAGTCGATTGCGCCTACGCCGCAGAATTTTTGGCAAATACCGCACTTGCCCGTTTTAAGCTTAATACATTGCGCAGGATCGATTACCGCTACGTTGGGAATCGCTTGTGCAAACGGAATGTAAATTGCAGGACGGGTATTGAGCCCCATATTGAACTCGTTCAAGCCCTTCTTGGAAGGACATTTTTCCATACAAATCTTACAGCCCGTACATTTCGTTTCGTCAACGTATCTTGCCTTACGGCGAATCTTTACGCTGAAATTACCAACGAACCCTTTCACTTCTTCGATTTCCGAATAGGAAAGAATGTCGATATTTTCGTGCTGTGCGCAGTCCACCATCTTCGGCGTCAAAATACAAGCCGAACAGTCGAGCGTGGGGAAGGTTTTATCGATTTGCGCCATTCTACCGCCCAACGTCGCATTCTTTTCCACGATGTCAACTTCAAAGCCCGCTTCCGCAATATCAAGCGCAGCTTGGATACCTGCGATACCGCCGCCGATTACGAGCGCACGTTTTACAACGGGGCTTTCCCCTGCTTGCAAGGGCGCGTTCAATTTTACTTTCGCAATCGCCGTACGAACGAGGATTACCGCTTTTTCGGTCGCTTCGTCCATATCTTTATGTATCCAAGAACAATGTTCACGGATATTTGCGACTTCGACCATGTACGGGTTCAAGCCAGCTTCTTCCGCCGCTTTACGGAAGGTAGCTTCGTGCATTCTCGGCGAGCATGCGCCGATAACAACGCCCGTAAGATTGTGTTCTTTGATCGCTTTTTTAACAAGCTGCTGACCGTTTTCCGAACACATATACTGATAATTCGCGGAGAATACGACGCCCGGTTCGCTCTTGATAACTTCCGCTACCTTTTCCACGTCAACCGTTGCCGCGATATTGCTTCCGCACCAACAAATAAATACACCTATTCTTTGCATATTATTCACTCTCTTTCTTTGGATTTTTTTCAAACCGAATATGTATTCGGGGAGTTACTTGTTATACTTTCTATACGCCGTGACCAAAAGCTGCTGAGGAATTTGCTCGTCGACGATCGGGGGAATTTCTTCCGCCTTGATCCCGTTCGCACCCTGCGCTCTTACCACCGCATCACGCACCGCTTCTACGACGTTTGCAGGAGCTACTCCACGCGGACAACGCTCTACGCACGCCATGCAAGATAAACAGTTCCAAATTGCTTTACATTCCAACAATTCGTCCACTTTGCCTTTATTGAGCATAGAAACAAACTGATGGGGTTTGACGTCCATATCCTTGAATGCAGGACAGCGACCCGAGCATTTACCGCATTTCATACACTTGCTTACGTCCGTACCACTCAATCGCAACAAATATTCTTTAAGTTCCGTTTTCGTCATACTTATACCCCCAATGCTTCCGCGAGCAGCTCGGTGAAGTATTTTACAGGAAGAATGTCGCCGCCGTTTACCTGCAAATTATACAAGCAAAGCGGGCAAGCGGTAATCACTTCTTCCGCACTCTTTTCTTTTGCACTCTTAAGTACTTTTTGCGATTTCTGCTTAGGCAGCTCGCTATTTTTTAAGGATACGTACGCGCCGCAGCACTCGTTGCGGAAAGGATATACGACGGGCGTACCGCCGATTGCCTTGATAAAGTCTTCGATGATCGTCGGATTTTCGGGGTTGTCAAACGCCATCACGCCGCTCGGGCGAAGGAGCAAACAACCGTAATATGCACCGATTTTTCTATTCAAAGGCTTTACGACCGCTTTCTTGATATTCTCAAAGCCGACGATGTTTTTGAGCATTTCCAGGTAATGGATAACTTCCGTTTCCCCTTTATACGGTTCGTCGAGTTTAAGATAGTTATTCGCGCGGAAACAAATATCTCCGTCCGCTTTCATGTCTTCGTTGGTACGCTTGATTACGTTATGACAAGCCGAGCAAAGGGTGAGCAATTTCCCGCCGTTCTTCTTTGCCGCGTCCAAAGCGCGTACCGCAGAGAGCTTGGGAGCGATCTCGTCCGTAGCCATCGGATAGACCGCACCGCAACACTGCCAATTTTCAATTTCCTCCATTTCTACGCCCAAAGCTGCTGCGCAGCGACGTGCCGTCACGTCCAATTCCTTCGCTTTGGTTCTGAGCGTACAACCGGGATAATAACTGATTTTCATAATACGCTACCTATTTATCTCTTATTTTTGCGGATACGCCATTTCTTCAGGACGGAATACTTCATCGAATTTCTCCGCCGTCAAGAAACCAAGCGCAACACACGCTTCTTTCAAGGAAATGTTTTCCTTATATGCTTTCTTTGCCGTCTTTGCCGCATTTTCATAGCCGATATACGGATTGAGCGCGGTCACGAGCATGAGCGAATTGTAAAGATTATGATGCATCTTTTCCTTATTCGCTTTAATACCCGTCACGCAGTTGCTTTCAAAGGACGTGATACCGTCCGCAAGCAATCTCACCGATTGCAAGAAGTTGTAAATGATTACGGGCATAAATACGTTAAGCTCGAAGTTGCCTTGCGAAGCGCCAACCCCTACCGCAACGTCGTTTGCCATAACCTGTACTGCAACCATCGTCATCGATTCGCATTGCGTAGGATTTACCTTACCGGGCATAATCGAAGAACCAGGTTCGTTTTCGGGAATAAAGATTTCGCGAAGCCCATCGCGAGGACCGCTTGCAAGCCAACGTACGTCGTTTGCGATCTTCATCAAGTTGCAAGCGAGCGCTTTCAATGCGCCATGCGCAAATACAAGCTCGTCTTTCGCCGTCAACGCATGGTACTTATTCGCCGCCGTCACGAACGCCTTACCCGTCAAAGCGGATACCTGCGCCGCAACCTCTTCCGCAAAGCCCTTAGGTGCGTTCAAACCCGTACCTACCGCCGTGCCGCCAAGCGCAAGCTCTTTCAAGCCGGGAAGGGCAAGCTCAAGCTGTGCTTTCGCTTTTTCGACCATATTCGTCCAACCGCTGATTTCTTGCGAGAAGGCGATGGGAACAGCGTCTTGCAAATGCGTTCTACCACTCTTGACAATCCCTTCGTTTTCCGCTTCCAAGCGTTTGAGGGTTGCGATAAGCTTATCCATTGCAGGGAAGAGTTTATCTTCAATGGAAACAACTGCTGCAATGTGCATAGCCGTCGGGAAGGTATCGTTCGAGCTTTGGCTCTTATTGATATCGTCATTCGGGTGCAAAAGCTTTTGACCTGCGATTTCGTTGCCGCGGTTCGCGATAACTTCGTTCGCATTCATATTCGATTGCGTACCGCTACCCGTTTGCCATACAACGAGCGGGAAGTGTCCGTTCAAGTCGCCTGAAATCACTTCGTCACAGGCTGCGCAAATCGCGTCTTTCTTTTCATCGGAAAGCTTACCAAGCTTGTTGTTTGCAAGCGCCGCAGCCTTTTTCAAAATGCCGAACGCTTTCGTGATTTCACGAGGCATAATTTCGTCGCCAATGCGGAAATTTTGATAACTTCTCTGCGTTTGCGCAGCCCAGTATCTATCCGCAGGGACTTGCATTTCGCCCATCGTGTCTTTTTCAATACGGTATTCCATACTTTTCACCGCCTACTTAAATTTCAATTTGCGCAATAACGCCTTTAAGCACTTCTGCGCTGTGTTTCATCTTTTCTACTTCTTCATCGGAAAGTTTCGGCGTAAGCGTCGTCACAATCCCCTCGCTGCTAATTGCGCAAAGGGTGGAAAGCGCAACGTCAGAAATGCCGTATTCACCATCCAATACCGTCGATACGGGAAGAATGCTATATGCGCTCGAATAAATGCAGTTGATAATCTTCGTCACGCAAGCAGCAATGCCGTAGAAGGTTGCCCCCTTGCCTGCGATAATTTGACCGCCCGATTTTTTCACGTATTCTTCTACTTCCGCTTTATCGTACGGGGTAACCTTTAATACGCTCTTATCCGTGAGCGTGCTTTCGTATTCCGCAAGCGATACGCCCGAAATGTCCGCCGTAGACCAAGCCACGAAAGAAGAATCGCCGTGTTCGCCTAAAACGTACGCGTGTACCTGTTGTTGGTTGACCGAATATAATTCGGAAAGACGCGTTCTTAAACGAATACTATCCAG
>JAZORL010000176.1:0-40636 GCA_045656625.1 Candidatus Scatosoma sp.
GCAAAACGCGCCTTGGAAGTGGCGGTGTCCGGCGGGCATAACGTATTATTCGTCGGCCCCCCGGGTAGCGGTAAAACGATGCTCGCAAGATCGATTCCGTCCGTACTGCCCGATATGTCTTTTGACGAGGCGCTGGAAATCACCAAGATACATTCGGTCGCAGGTACGCTCGGTCAAGAGGGGATTGTGACGGAACGTCCGTTTAGAAGTCCCCACCACACGGCGACGACCGTGTCCCTTTGCGGCGGCGGCAATAAGAGCGTACACCCTGGGGAAATTAGCTTGGCGCACGGCGGCGTACTCTTTTTAGACGAACTGCCCGAATATAAGCGTTCGGCGCTTGAAGCGCTCCGTCAACCGTTAGAGGACGGGGTAATCACCATTTCCCGTTCGGGGGGTACGGTCACCTATCCTGCGTCCTTTATGCTTTGCGCGAGTATGAATCCTTGTCCTTGCGGAAATTACGGGAGCAGAAAACGCCGTTGTACGTGTACTCCCAACGATATTCGCCGTTATAAAGCGCGCGTATCGGGGCCGCTACTCGATAGAATTGATATTCAGGTGGAAGTAGACGGCGTGGAATACGACGATTTGGTTTCCCAAGAAAAATCGGAAACGAGCGAGAGTGTGAAGGCTCGTGCCGACCGTGCAAGAATGATCCAAAGAGAGCGTTTTGCGGGGAGTGCAGTCAATACGAATGCGGAAATGGGCGAGAAAGAAACTCGTGCCTACTGTCAATTAAGTGAAGAATGTGAAAGGGTACTTCGAGAAGCGTTTGAGCGGTTGCATTTGTCTGCGCGCGCAAGATCGCGTATTTTGAAGGTCGCGCGTACGATTGCCGATTTGGAGCTTTCGGAAGACATTCAGCCCGAGCATTTATACGAAGCGATTTCCTACCGTACCTACGGTGCGGAAGACGAGGAAATCCGTCCTCTTAACAAAGTCTAACGTACGAAAATTCGGTTAAAAGGAGCGGTTTGTGTCCATACTCGAAGGGAAAGAAAACTTAAAAGCAAGCGTGGTGGAAATTTCTCCTTGTTCCCCCGTGTATCCAAGCGAGTGGAAGGGGCTGAATTCGCCCCCGAAAAAGGTGTACGCCTTGGGGGATTTGAGCCTTTTGGGTATGCGAAAGCTGACGGTGGTCGGTTCTCGTAGGACTCCCGTTGCCGCCTTAAAGCTTGGCGCGGAAATCGTGAAGGAGCTCACCTCGTCGCTTGCCATCGTTACGGGTGCGGCGGACGGCGGCGATACCGCCGCCATCGAGGGCGCTTTGGAAAAAGGTCGGGTTATTTGCGTTTTGGCAGGCGGTTTTTCCGCATTGCCGCAAGGAAACTTACCCTTGCTGGAAAGGGTGGCAAAACGGGGCTTGATTTTGTCGGAATGTGCGTTTGACGAGCCTATTAGAGTGTATTCCTACGAGCGAAGAAACGAGCTTTTGGCGGCGCTTGGCGAAGGGACTTTCGTGCTTGGCGCAGGCGAGAAGAGCGGCGCGCTGATTACTGCGAAATATGCGCAAAAATCGGGAAAACCGATTTTTGCCCTGCCGTATGCGCCCAATTCGTCGGTTGGCGTTGGCTGTAATCGATTGATTAAAGAGGGTGGCAAGCTTGTGGAAAATGCACAGGATCTTGCGTTGGGCTTGGACATAACGCTTGGAAAAAGAGAGAAAAAAGCGGAGTTATCCGCAGAGGAAGAAAGGTTATACGAAATTTTAAGAGAGGGGGAAGCGCACGCGACGGAGCTTTCGCAAAAGTCGGGGATACCCATATTCAAGCTGCGCTCGATTGTGTCCTCTTTGGAAATGAAGGGACTTGCCGTGTCCCTTGGTGGAAACCGCTATACGGCAATTTAAGGTGTCAAAAAATATTACGTGAAGGAATATAGAATGGATTTAATTATTGTAGAGTCGCCTTCCAAGGCGAAAACCATCAACAAGTATCTCAAAGGCAAGTATAAGGTGGATGCGTCCGCTGGGCATATCCGTGATTTGCCCGTACACACGCTCGGCGTTGACATTAAGAACAATTTCGAGCCGAAGTACGTTGATTCCGAAGGGAAGGAAGACGTTATTCGTCGTTTGAGAGAAGCAACAAAGCGCGCAGACCGCGTCTATCTCGCAACCGACCCTGATAGAGAAGGGGAAGCGATTGCGTGGCATTTGCAAACGGTGCTGGGCTTGGACGAACAGGGGTTAAATCGTATTGAATTTAACGAAGTATCGCAAACGGCAATTGAAAAAGCGTTGACGATGCCCCGTCAAATCAATTATAGCTTGGTGGATGCTCAGCAAGCGCGCCGTGTGTTGGATAGATTGGTGGGGTATAAGCTTTCCACTCTTTTGAACCACAAAATCGAGGATAAGAAGGGGAATGGCAAACGTACCCTTTCGGGCGGCCGTGTACAATCGGTTGCTTTGCGCTTGATTGTGGAAAGAGAACGTGAAATTCAAGCGTTTATCCCCGAAGAATATTGGAATTTAACGGCGGAGCTTCAAGATAAACCCAAGGCGCAAGCGGCGTTTAAGGCAATGCTGGAAAAGAAGGGTACGAAAGCGTATAAGCCTTCTTCCAAGGAAGAAACGGATAAGGTACTTGCGGCAATTTCGCAAGGGAAATTTATCGTTTCCAAGACCAAGAAAAACATTGTCAAATCGCACGCGCCCGCACCCTTTACGACGAGTTCGTTGCAACAAGACGCAGCAACAAAGCTTGGTTTCAGTGCGCCTGAAACGATGAATCTTGCGCAACACCTGTATGAAGGTATTGCGACGGAAAACGGGGACCATATCGCATTCATCACGTATATGCGTACCGACTCCGTCCGTGTATCCGCCGATGCACAAGCGAAAGCACTTGCGCAAATCCGTGAGGTGTACGGCGACGACTACGTGCCTGCAAAGCCGAATTTCTATCAAACAAAAAAGGGCGCGCAGGACGCGCACGAAGCGATTCGTCCCAACGATATTTCCATGACGCCGCAAAAGGCACAGGCACTTTTGGATAAAAAACACTACGCACTTTATAAGCTCGTTTACGAGCGTTTCCTTGCATCGCAAATGTCGGAAGCAACCTATAATAGCATGCAAATGGAAATCGACAATAGCGGCTACATTTTCAAGGCAAGCGGCAGAGTACTCCTTTTCCCTGGCTTTACGGCGGTATATCAAGACGTAAGTGCAAAGAAGGATGAGGACGACGAAGCATCGAGCGCAAAGCTTCTTCCCAACCTTTCCGAAGGGGATGAGCTTGACCTTGTGAATATGAAGCAAGCACAAAAATTTACCAAGCCCCCGCAACGCTACACGGACGCAAGCATCGTTAAAGCGATGGAAGAAAAGGGGATTGGCAGACCGTCCACGTATGCAACGATTATCTCGAAGCTTATGCAAAGATACGTGAAAAAGGACGGAAAATATATGGTCCCTGCGACCATTTCCTACGACGTGGTAGATATGCTCGTGAGCTGCTTTACAAAGGTTATCGACGTCGGCTTTACGGCGGATATGGAAACCAAGCTCGACGATATCGAAGAGGGCGGCGTAAATTGGCGCACGGTTATCGGTGATTTCTACCCTGGTTTTGAGAAGAACCTTCTCAAAGCATCCACCTACGGCGATCAGCTCACCCAAGAGGTCTGTGGTAAGTGCGGACATTTCATGATTAGAAGAACGGGCAAATTCGGTAAGTATTTGGCATGCTCGAATTATCCTGAATGTCAAAATATCATCAGCGAAAGCGAAGAAGAAGTGTCGTCGGTGCGTTGCCCGAAATGCGGCTTGAACATGGTGGCAAAGAGCGGTAAATTCGGTAAATTCTTGGCTTGCCCGAGCTATCCAAACTGCAAATCCACGATGTCTATGCCCACCGATGAAGAACCCAAGCTGAAAGGGATTTGTCCCGATTGCGGTAGCCCCACGTCGGTGAGAAAATCGAAAAAAGGCAAGGTATATTATAGCTGTTTGAGCTATCCCGAATGTAAATTTATGAGCTGGGATCAGCCGACGGGCGAAAAGTGCGCGGATTGCGGTCAACCGATGGTGAAGGTGTTGCACGGAGAAATCAAGTGTAGCAACAAAGACTGCGTTGCCAACGTCAAAGCGGAAAAAGCGAAAAAGAAAAACGTGGTGGTGATGGAGGACGATTTCCTTCCCCCGCCCTTGGAAGAAGAACCCAACTTTGTGCAGGGATATTTCTCATCGGAGTTCATTGATGATAACGAATAAAGAAGTGCTTGTAATCGGCGGCGGATTGGCAGGGAGCGAGGCGGCGTATTATTTAGCCTCGCACGGCATTAAGACGACCCTGATTGAAATGAAGCCGAAGAAGTTCACGCCTGCGCACGAGAGTGAAAATTATGGGGAGTTGGTCTGCTCAAACTCCCTGAAAAGCAACGATTTTTATGCCAATGCCTGCGGACTTTTGAAGGAAGAAATGCGGATTCTCGGCTCGATGATTATCGAGGCGGCGGATGCGACGAAAGTGCCTGCAGGTGCGGCTTTGGCGGTGGATAGAGAGAAATTCTCGGCGTATATTACCGAAAAATTACGTGCTTGTCCCAATTTAACGCTGATTAGCGAAGAAGTAGAAAAGCTCCCTGAATTACAAAAGGATGGGGACAGGTACGCGATCATTGCGACAGGACCGCTCACTTCCGATTGTTTAAGTGCGGATATTTTGGAAAAGACGGGCGGCGGCTTACATTTTTATGATGCGTCTGCGCCGATCGTTTCGGCGGAGAGCGTGGATATGCGCTTTGCGTTCACGGGGGATCGCTACGGCAAGGGTACCGGCGATTATATCAACTGTCCGATGAACAAGGAAGAATATTATTCGTTCGTGGACGAGCTTTTGAAAGCGGAAAAGGCGGAGCTGCACGAATTTGAAAAGCGGGAGATTTTCGAAGGCTGTATGCCCTTGGAAGTGATGGCTTCGCGCGGTGTGGATACTCTTCGCTACGGCACACTTAAACCCGTAGGGCTTTTTGACGAGGACGGAAAACGTCCGTACGCCGTTTTGCAGCTTCGTAAGGAAAATGCGGAAGGGACTTGCTACAATCTCGTCGGTTTTCAAACGAATTTGAAATTCCCCGAGCAGAAACGAGTATTTTCTATGATTCCTGCTTTGAAGAATGCAGAGTTTTTGCGCTACGGGGTTATGCATAGAAATACGTATATTCAATCCCCTGATGTTTTGAATCGTGATTTTTCGGTTAAAAATAATCGAAGGCTGTTTTTTGCAGGGCAAATTACGGGCGTTGAGGGGTACGTGGAAAGTGCGGCAAGCGGACTTTTGGCGGCGATCCATATCGCGGACGAAATTTTGGGAAGACCCGCCCACGTCTTTGACGAAGAAACGGTATGCGGCGCATTAGAAACGCACGTTTCCACGTCGGTGAAGGATTTTCAACCGATGAATGCGAATTTCGGGATTCTTGCGCCGATGCCTATGCGTATCCGTGATAAAAAGGAGCGCTACCGCGCTTTGGCGGAACGCGCACTTGCAAAAATCAAAGAAACAGCTCAAACTTTATAAAAAAGGACGGAAATAGAAATGGAATTTAGAGGAACGACGATTTGCGCAGTCAAAAAGAACGGCGTGACGGCGATTGCCGGCGACGGGCAAGTGACGATGGGTGAATCGGTTATTTTCAAAAATACCGCAGTAAAAGTGCGCCGTATTTATGGCGGCAAGGTGATTTTGGGCTTTGCCGGTTCGGTGACGGATGCGTTTGCGCTTACCGAACGTTTTGAGGGTATGCTCAATAAATTCGGCGGAAATTTGATGCGTTCGGCAGTCGAGCTTGCGGAGCTTTGGAGAAGTGATAAAGTGGGTAGAAAACTCGACGCCATGATGATTACGGCGGACGAGAACACCCTGCTTATCCTTTCGGGTACGGGCGAGGTAATCGAGCCGGACGAAGGAGTTTGTGCGATCGGTAGCGGTGGGAATTACGCCTTGGCGGCAGCGCGTGCGCTCTTCCAAGAAACCGATTACGATGCGGAAACGATTGCAAGAAAGGCGCTGAAAATCGCATCGGAAATTTGCGTATTCACCAACGATAATATCCGCTGCGAAACGGTGGGCGAAAATGCAGTCAACACGGACACGCCCCCTGCAAAAACGAAAAAATGCGCAAAAAAGGAGGACAAATAAATGGATTTATCCCCCAAGCAAATCGTATATAGATTAGACAAATATATCATCGGTCAAGACGAAGCGAAAAAGGCGGTGGCAATCGCCCTGCGCAACCGTTATCGCCGTGCCCAGCTCCCTGCGGAAATCCGTGAGGAAATCACCCCGAAGAATATCATTATGAAAGGACCGACGGGGGTTGGTAAAACGGAGATTGCAAGACGTCTTGCAAAGCTTGTTAAAGCGCCGTTTGTTAAGGTAGAAGCGACGAAATATACCGAAGTAGGCTACGTAGGCAAGGACGTAGAAGGCATGATCCGTGATTTGGCGGAATGTGCGTATCGGCTTGTCAAAGCGGAAAAAGAAGAGGAAGTCAAAGCGCGTGCGACGGCGTATGCGGAAAAACGTATTCTTCGTGCGCTTGTAGAAGCGAAAAAGGACGAGAAGGGCGATACGGCAAAGGAAGTGTGGGAAGCGAACCTTTTGGAAGAATTTAGAAAGGGCTTCTACGATAATTTTACGATTGAAATGGAAGTGGTAGACGCGCCCACCCAGCCGATGGAATTGATGCCTGGCGGCGCGGCAATTTCCCTTGGCAGTATCTTTGGGGATATGTTCCCTCAAAAGAAGAAAAAACGCCGTTTGACGGTGCGTGAGGCCTTCCAAATTGCGCTCGAAGAGGAATCTTCCAAGCTCGTGGACGAGGACGCAATTAAGTCGGAAGCGATCTACCGTGCGGAAAACGACGGTATCGTCTTTATCGATGAAATCGATAAGATTGCAGGCAAGGGCAACCGCAACGGCGCGGACGTTTCCCGTGAAGGGGTACAGCGCGACATTCTTCCCATCGTGGAAGGCTCGACGGTTGTGACAAAATACGGTCCGATTAAGACGGATTTCATTCTCTTTATTGCGGCAGGTGCGTTCCACGTAGCGGCAATTGAAGATTTGATTCCCGAGTTGCAAGGCCGTTTCCCTGTGTCGGTGGAATTGCAGTCGCTCACCAAAGAAGATTTTGTGAAGATTTTGACGGAAACGGAAAATTCGCTCACCTTCCAATACGGAAAGTTACTTGAAGTGGACAACATTCGCTTGGTATTCGACCAAGGCGCAATCGAGCGTATTGCGGAAGTGGCGGTGGAATTGAATTTGACGAGCGAGGATATCGGCGCAAGACGTTTGCATACCGTTATGGAATACCTGCTCGAAGATATTTCCTTCAACGCAGGCGGCGACTATCCCACCTTTACCCTTGAAATCGACAAGAAGTACGTCGACGAGCATTTGAAAAAGCTCACGGGCGATAGAAACCTGAAAAAATACGTTTTATAATTTTTAGCAAGCGTTATTTTTATAATAGCGCATCGTTTATCACAATAAAAGGAAAAAAGATATGATTTATATTCCCAAGGGCACGAAGGACGTTTTGCCCCAAGACGCATATAAATGGCAATACGTAGAGGGTATGGCTCGTGACGTTGCCAAGCTTTTCAACTTAAAGGAAATCCGCACGCCGACCTTTGAACACACCGAGCTTTTCCAGCGTGGTGTTGGCGACACGACGGACATTGTCACGAAAGAAATGTATACCTTCAAGGACAAGGGGGATCGTTCGATTACCCTCAAACCCGAAGGTACGGCAGGCGCGGTGCGCGCGTTCATTGAAAATGGACTCGCAGGCGGCGTACTCCCTGCGAAAATGTACTATATCACGCCGGCATTCCGTTATGAAAGACCGCAAGCAGGCAGACTGCGCGAATTCCACCAATTTGGCGTGGAAATTTTCGGTGCGGCAAGCGCGCAAACGGATGCGGAAGCAATTTTGATGGCGGATACCCTCTTGAAAAAGCTCGGCTTGAACGTTGCGCTCAAACTCAATTCGATTGGTTGTAAAACCTGTCGTGCGGCGTACAATAAGGCGTTGAAGGAGTTTTTTGCGCCGCATTTGGACGGGCTTTGTCACGATTGCAAAACTCGTTATGAAAAGAACCCCCTTCGACTTCTTGATTGCAAGGAAGAGGGCTGTAAAAAGATTAACGCAGCAGCACCTACGATTTTAGAGTACCTTTGCGACGATTGCGCGGCGCACTTCGAGGAAGTGAAAACGTGCTTGGATTTGTCGGGGATTGCGTATGAAATCGATTCTCGCATCGTGCGTGGTTTGGATTATTATACCCGTACCGTGTTCGAGTTTGTTTCCACGTCTATCGGTGCGCAGGGTACTGTGTGTGCCGGCGGTAGATACGACGGACTCATTGAAGAGCTCGGCGGTAAGGCGATGCCTGCGGTCGGGTTTGCGGCAGGGATTGAACGTCTGTTGATCGTGATGGAGCAAACGGGCGTAGAAATTCCCGAGGAAGCGAAACCTGTCGTATATTTAGCCGGTATGGACAAGGACTGCCGTCAAAAGGCGTTCGAAATTGCAACGGCTTTGAGAAAAGCAGGAATTTTTGCGGAAATCGACCACATGGAGCGTTCGATTAAAGCGCAGTTTAAGTACGCAGACAAGATCGGCGCGCAATACGTAGCGGTCATCGGCGGTAACGAGCTTGCGGAAGGGAAAGCGAACGTGAAATGCATGGCGACGGGGGAAAGCGAGAGTGTAGCTTTTGCCGATATGCTCGCATATTTTCAAAGCAAATAAACATACTAACAAAGGGGAAAGATTATGGTAAAATACATTACGGCGAAGGAATTAGACGAACTCCTGCAAAATACGGACAAGACGGTGTTTTGTGATTTTTGGGCGAGCTGGTGCGGACCTTGCAGAATGCTTGCGCCCGTATTTGAAGACCTTTCGGATCAATACGATAATCAAGCGGTGTTTGTAAAAATGGATATCGACGAGGAAGAAAACGAACCTGCCGCTATCCGATATGGGATTACGAGCATTCCGAATATTATTGCGTTTAAGGACGGAAAACCTGTGGCAAACAGCTTAGGCTTTAAGCCTGCAGCGATGCTTGAAGGGTTTATTCAGGAAAATCTTTAATTCTTTCATGAGAAACAAACCGCCGCGAGCAAATGCGGAGACCGAATAATGGATAAAAAGCGCTCCCGATCTAAAATCGGGAGCGCTTCCTATATTATTGGAGGTTTTTTATTAGTAGTTTTCAGCTCTTACTTGGAAATATGCTTGAGGATGTGCGCAGATAGGGCAAACGTCGGGAGCTTGCTTGCCGATTACGATATGGCCGCAGTTCGAGCATTGCCATACAGCGTCGCCTTCCTTCGAGAATACGAGGTTGCCCTTTACGTTTGCAAGGAGCTTTCTGTATCTTTCTTCGTGTTCTTTTTCGATTGCTGCAACGCCTTCGAAAAGCTTTGCAATGTCTTCAAAGCCTTCTTCGTGCGCTACCTTTGCGAATTCGTCGTACATATCCGTCCATTCGTAGTTTTCACCTTCCGCTGCAGCCAAAAGGTTTTCAGCCGTCGAGGAGATTTCACCGCCGTTCAAAAGCTTGAACCAAATTTTTGCGTGTTCTTGTTCGTTCTTCGCCGTTTCTTCAAAAATAGCTGCGATTTGTACGAAACCTTCCTTTCTTGCCTTGCTTGCAAAGTAGGTATACTTATTTCTCGCTTGCGATTCACCTGCAAAAGCCGTTTGAAGGTTTGCTTCCGTCTTAGAACCCTTCAACGTGGGAACTGCTACGAATTTACCGCTTTGCTTGCAAACGGGGCATACTTCGGGAGCTTCGCCTTCTGCTACATAGTGACATACCTGACATTCAAATTTTTTCATAATTTTTACCTCTTATTTCCTTTCTTATTAGGATTTAGTTTTATTAACTGTTTATAGTATAATATAAAATAGCGCATTTGTCAATAGTTTTTTATAAAAAAGTTGAAAAAATTTTTTTGTGGGGGAAGATAGGGGGAGTTTTTACGAAATTTTCACGAAATGGAAACGCAATTTTGATACGTATATAATATAATGAAAGAAAAAGTTTGACAAAATGGACGGAAGCTGATACAATAAAATCATAGCTTTTGCCTATACTAAAATGGGTGAAAAATTGCGGAAGGTTAGCGAAAAAAAGAAAAAAAGAATAGAAAGAACGATTGCGAACGATCGAAGCTACAAGCTTTTTTTATACAATCGGTTTTTTATTTTCCTGATTTTGGTGCTATTGCAAATTATCGGGTACGTTTGGCTGTTGTATACGCTTGTGTATTCGTCGAGAATTGCAATGGCGGTGGAAGCGGCGGTGGGCTTGCTTGCCTTGATTGCGGTGATTTATTTAATCAACCGAAACGATCGGCCGTCCATGAAGTTAAATTGGATTTTGTTGATGCTGATCGTGCCGATTGTCGGCGTACCGATGTATCTTTTGTATGGCGAAGGTAGACCTGCTCGCCAAATCAAGAAGAAGCTTGCCGCATCGGAAAAAGAGAACCTTGCCACTTTCCAAAATTCCTTTGGGGGCGCAAAACAAAAGGAAGCGCAAACACGTGCGGACACGATTGGTCGCTTTTTATATCAATATGTAGGCTGTCCCGCTGCGTATGATGGGGACGTCGTTTATTACGATAGCGGCGAAAAAATGTTCGAAAGCATGAAGTCGGAGCTGAGAAAGGCTGAAAAATTCATTCTTTTGGAGTATTTTATTCTTGCGCACGGCAAAATGTGGAGTGAAATTTTGCAAATCTTGCTCGAAAAAGCGGAAGAAGGGGTGCAAATTCGCATTATTTACGATGATTTCGGGTGTATGACTTCCCTGCCGCCGAAGTACGACCGCTATTTAGAGAGCTTGCACAAAAACGTGAAGGCAATGCGTTTTAATAAAGTCGTGCCCTTTTTTGCGGTGCGTATGAACAATCGCGACCACCGAAAGATGCTTGTGGTGGACGGTAAAATTGCGTTTACGGGCGGTATTAATATCGCAGACGAGTATATCGGTGAAAAGCAGCGTTTTGGGCATTGGAAGGATACGGGGATTATGATACCGGGGAATGCAGTAGCATCCTTTATCCGTATGTTTTTCCATTTTTGGAACGCCTTTTATCACGAAAAAGAGGATTTCGCCTCGTACCTGCCCCCTTTGAATGTGGGGGAGAGCGGCGCTGTGATTCAACCCTACGATTCGTCGCCGCTTGATAATTTGAGCGTCGGGGAAAACGTGTACGTCGATATGATAGAACGTGCGAAAGCATACGTCTACATCTTCACACCCTATTTGGTGCTGGGGGATAGCTTGCGTGCGGCGCTTTGTCGAGCAGCGCTTCGAGGAGTGGACGTGCGGATTGTCACGCCGGGGATTCCCGATAAAAAAATGGTGTATCGTTTGACGCGTGCAAACTATGGAATTTTGTTGAAAGCAGGTGTCAAAATTTACGAATATACGCGTGGGTTTATTCACGCAAAAAGCGTGCTTTGCGATGGGGAGAGTGCCGTAGTGGGGACAATTAACTTCGATTATCGGAGTTTTTATCATCACTTTGAAAACGGAGTATATTTTTCTTCCTGCCAAGCGGTCAAGGATTTGGAACGAGATTGTGAGGAAACGTTCGCAGTTAGCACCCTTTGCACAAAGGAAAACACGAAACGAAGTATGGTAGGGCGAATTGTCGATTCGCTTTTACGGGTATTTGAGACTTTATTATAAAAGGAAAAAAAGATGAGTAAACAAACAAGGCAGCAAAAAAGGGAAGAAGAAGCGCGTATTTTGGCGGAGATGGACGAGGCGTTAAAGGCACAGGGCTTAGCGCCAATTTCCGAGCCGAGAGAAAAGGAAGAAAAATATAAGCGTGAATATGATGATACGATGCCGCAAAAAATCCATTGTCGGCGTTGCAAAACTTTGATGGAAAATGGCAAATGCCCCGTTTGCGGACATACGGTCTACGTGCCGATGAATAAGCAAAAGCAACGTAAAATTAAGTGGATTGCAACGGGGGTGTTGCTCGTGGTATTTGCTGCATTGTTCGGTATTTTACAGCTATTGAAATAAGAAGAAAGGCTTCCCGTGAATCGGGGCGTTTTCTCATTTTTGCGGCTACCGTGTACGCGTTCAATGAAAAAAGTGTACGAAAAATTTGCGTGCGCTCTTTACTTTTCCGCGCGTGCGTGATATAATAGGAAAAAAGAACAAAAGAGAGTGGATTATGCGAATCATACATACGGGGGATATACACCTCGGCTCGGCATTCAAAAATTTACCGCCCGATAGGGCTGCGGTGCGAAGAAGCGAAATCTTGGACGGATTCCGCCGTCTTTGCACGTTTGCGAAAGAGCAGGGGGTAAGCGCTGTGCTGATTGCGGGGGATTTATTTGACGAAAGAAAAGTGCCTCGCAGCTTACAGCAGGAAGTGGCGAATATTTTTGAAAAGGCAAGCCCTGTATGTTTTTTCTACGTCTCCGGCAATCACGACGGCACGTTTGCTATCGAAAATTTACCAAAAAACGTTTGTACGTTTTCCAATAGCCAAGGCTGGAGAAGCTACGATTTGCCCGAAAATATCACGATTACGGGCGCAGACAGCGCCTATTTCTCAGCGGGACTTTTTCATGTGCTTACTTTGCGTCAAGAGAGATACAATATCCTGCTTTTACACGGCGAAATTGCGCGTATAGAGACGGGGAATTCGGACTGCGTACCTCTTGCACGCTTGCAAAATAAAGGGGTGGACTATTTGGCTCTCGGGCATATCCATATCCCCAATCGTACGTTGGAGCGTTTGGACGGGCGAGGTGTATATCGCTATTGCGGCTGCTTGGAGGGCAGG
Organism: Candidatus Scatosoma sp.; assembly: GCA_045656625.1. Taxonomy (GTDB): domain Bacteria; phylum Bacillota; class Clostridia; order Christensenellales; family Borkfalkiaceae; genus Scatosoma. The sequence continues at coordinate 12,858 of JAZORL010000176.1, forward strand.
GGCTTTGACGAGTGCGGAGAGCGTGGTTTTTTCCTTTTGGATATCCAAAACGGTCGGCTTGTCGGCGAACAGTTTTTTACGCTCGCAAAGCGAAAAATTCTTGAATGCGGCGTGGATATTTCCGCTTGCGAAAGCTATTACGACGTGGAAAGTGCTGTTCGTACCGCACTTGCCAACGTGCGTGCGGACGATATTGTGAAGGTGGTGTTGCTCGGTCGGCATAAGGTTGGCTTGCGCAAGGATATCCCTCTTCTTACCGCACGTCTTTTGCAAAGCTATTTTTATGCGAAGGTGGTGGACAATTCCCGATTGGCGTTGGATTTCAATGCCTTTTCGAACGACCTTTCCGAACGGGGCGAATTTGTAAAAGAGGTAGGCAGGTACGAGTTGAACGACGAAGAACGCGCGGAAATCCTTGACGTGGGCTTGAAGGCGCTTGCAGGGGAGGAAATCGACTTATGAGAATACTTTCTTGCTATATCGCAGGCTTTGGTAAGCTCGTCAATAAGAAAATTGACTTAAAAGAATTGACCGTTATCAAGCAGGACAACGGTTGGGGGAAAACGACCTTTGCGGACTTTATCCGCTGTATGTTCTTCGGCTTGGACGGGGGTAGAAAAAAGGAGATTGCAGAGAACGACCGCACCCATTATCGGCCTTGGTCGGGCGGTACGTTTGGCGGCGCATTGACTTTTGAGTATAACGAAAAAGTTTATCGTGTAGAGCGCACGTTTGGGCAAACGCCTGCGCAGGATTTTGCACGCGTTTTGGACGGAAATCAAATGCTTTGCTATGAGTTTGGCGAAAAAGCGGAGCGTTTGGGAGAGATGCTTTTCGGTATGGATGGGGAGAGCTACCGTCGTAGCGTGTACGTACCCCAAGGGGAGATTGAAACGGGGGGATTGCCCGACGGAATTAAGACAAAGCTTTTAAGTCTTTTGAGCGCAAGCGGCGAACAGGGCGGTTCGCGTGCATTGGAACGCTTGGATACGGCGGAAAAAGCCCTTCGAGCAAAGCGTAAGCCTGCAAAAGGCAAGCTGGACGAAATCGACGAGCGGTTGACGGAAATTTTGCGCTTGAAAGCGGAAAAGGAAGGCTATGCCCTGTCGGCGAAAGCTGCTTGGGAAGACGTGGAAAGGGCGACTTCGGCAATCAATGATGCGGAAGAGAATATTCAAAGGCTGACAAAAGCCATTGAGCAGGAGCAAAAACGGGAAACGTTGGAAACCAACCGCCGTGTTTACGAGGAATTGAAGGCGCAGTATGATTACGCAAGTGCGGAGCTTGCGCAGTTGAAGGTATTTTTTGGCGATAATAACCCTGAAAACGTAAATACGGACGGTTTGCAGGCGGCGATTGAGGAATTTTACGCCTTAAAAGCGCAAGTGGACGCAAGTGCGGAAGGGCTTGCGCGCGCGCAAGCGCAAAACGTGGAAAGAGAATCGATTCTTACGCAAATTCAAGCCAAAGAGCAAGTCGTAAAAACCTACGAAGAACTTTTACAAAAAGGGGATACGCAGGGGGCAGGTACGCGTCGAAAGGAAAAAGGGAAGAAGATTTATCCGCCGCATAGAAAGAGTACAAAATGGATTTTACTCATCAGTTTGACGCTCGCATTTCTCGGCGCAGCGTTTATTGCTACGAAATGGCAGCTGGGCGCGGCCTTGCTTGGCGTTGGCGGCGTGGGCTTGCTTGCTATGTTTTTCCGAACGTTGCCAAAGCGTGAAAAAATCCTATCCGACGAACCGACAATTTCGCAAGCTGATTATGAGAAATACGAGTCGCTTTATAGGGCGGCGCTTGGGGATTTGCAAACGTTGCAAGAAAAGCTTTCGGCATATCCACAGGAAACCGTGTTGGGTGAGGACCAAGCACAAAAAGTGGCGCGAATGCAAGCCCTTGAAAAGGGGATACGGGAATTTTTGAGTTATTTCCGTTTCGATGAGATTTACGATTACCGCGCAGCCCTCGAAGCTTTAAGGAGAGGGGTGGAAGATTATAAAAAGCATTCGGCAACAGTGCAGGCGTATGCGGAAAAGGCGCAAACGTTGTCCTTTGACGATCGAGATTTGCCCGCTTTTGCGCAGGATTTGGGTGTTTTGAAAGGGAAATTGGCGGATCAAACCGTCAAAAAGGAAGAAAACGTCGCTTTACGTAGCCGTAAATTGACGGAAGCGGAAACGGCGGAAGAAAGAGCGGATTTATCTGCCCTGCTTGGGGAAGAGGAGCGCTTGACGGAAGAAAAGATGCGCTTGGAAAAACGGTATTTGGCGATTGTAAGAGCCAAAGAAATTTTGCGCCGCGCGCAGGAAAACTTAGCGTCACGCTACTTAAACGGCGTGGAGAACGGTTGTAAGCAGTATTTGGCGGAATTAAACGTGGGAATGGCGACGTATTTTGCCGCAGACGGCAGTGTGCGTGTGGAAGAAAACGGACTGCAACGGGAATTGGAGTATTATAGCATCGGCTCAAAGGAGCTCGTGGATTTTTGCACGCGGATTGCGCTTACGGATGCGCTGTTTGTAAAGGAAAAACCCACTTTGATTTTGGACGACCCGTTTGTGAATTTCGACGACGAAAAAACGGAAAGAGCCAAGGCGTTCGTGAAAAAACTTTCGCAAAAATACCAAATCGTATACTTGACCTGTAAGACGGAGCGTGCATTCTGATTTCATAATACGAAATTTTTGTGAAAGCGCAAAAAATTTTACTTAAACGGTTGACATTATTTTTCGAAAAGAATACAATAAATAGCGTATAAATACGCTATCAAGGAAATAAATATGGCAAAGACAAAAACGAAAACAAAGCCGCTGAGCACGATCAAACCGTTGCTTGGCAGTGTAAGGGAATATAAAAAGCCGTCGCTTATCACGCCCTTTTTTATGGCGCTGGAAGCTTTTTGCGAATGCTTGATTCCCTTCTTTATGGCGCAGCTTATTACGGCGATCAAACCGCCTGATGGAAGTGTGGTTAGTTCGTCGGAAGCAATGCGGGAAATTTTTAAGTACGGGGGGATTTTAATCGCCCTCGCCCTGCTTTCGATTACGAGCGGCGTTTTGGCGGGTCGGTTTGCCGCAACGGCGAGCTGCGGCTTTGCAAAAAATTTACGGCACGACCTTTTTTATAAGGTGCAAAAATTCTCGTTTGCAAACGTGGATAAATTTTCCACTTCTTCGCTTGTGACGAGATTGACGACGGACGTCACGAACGTACAGCAGTCCTATCAAATGTGCCTGCGTATTGCAATCCGCGTGCCGCTGCAATTTTTATTCGCAATCATTATGAGCTTCGTTATCAATCCCAAGCTCGCTTGGATATTCTTGGCGATTGTGCCGTTTTTGGCGCTCATCATCATTTTGATTATGGCGTACGTAATGCCTTTCTTCCGTCGTATTTTCAAAAAGTACGATGCGTTGAATAATTCCGTGCAGGAAAACGTGGGCGGTATTCGTGTGGTAAAATCCTACGTCCGTGAAGACTACGAAAAGCAAAAGTTTGAAAAAGCGGCAGGGGAGGTACGCAACGACTTTACCAAAGCGGAAAAAGTGCTTGCGCTCAACACTCCGCTTATGACCTTCTTTATCAACTTTGCGTCCATTCTTATTTCCGTGTTTGCGGCGTATGCGATTATCGATAAGACCCATTGGGCGGCGTTTAAGGGCTTCAATGAAGGGCAGCTTTCCGCACTCATTTCCTACGGGATTCAAATGCTTGCGTGCCTTATGATGTTCTCGATGATTTTCGTAATGCTTTCGATGTCGCTCGAATCGGCAAGACGTATCAGCGAGGTGCTGACGACGGAATCCGATTTGGCGAGCCCTGAAAACGGGAAAACGGAAGTCAAGGACGGCTCTATTCGTTTTGAAAACGTAAATTTCAAGTATGCAAAAGCGGCGAATAAATACGCCCTTTCCGATATTGATTTGGACATTGCCTCTGGCGAAACGGTGGGTATTTTAGGGGGTACGGGTTCATCGAAAACGACGTTAATTCAGCTCATTCCCCGTTTGTACGACGCAACGGACGGCGCTGTGTACGTCGGCGGCGTGAACGTCAAAGATTACGATTTGGACGTACTCCGTCAAGAGGTAGCGGTTGTTTTGCAAAAGAACGTGTTGTTCGCAGGTACGATTAAAGAGAACCTGCGTTGGGGGAATGCAGAAGCGAGCGACGAGGAGCTTATCCACGTGGCAAAGCTTGCCCAAGCGCATGAGTTTATTGAGGGTTTCCCCGACGGCTACGATACCTATATCGAGCAGGGGGGGACGAACGTTTCGGGTGGTCAAAAGCAACGTCTTTGTATTGCAAGGGCTTTGCTCCGCAAACCCAAGGTGCTGATTTTGGACGACTCGACGTCCGCTGTCGATACCAAAACGGATGCTTTGATTCGTCACGCTTTCAAGGAAGAAATTCCAAGCACGACGAAAATCATCATTGCACAACGTGTATCATCCGTAGAACATGCGGATAAAATTCTCATTCTCGACGGCGGGAAAATCGTTGCTTGCGGCAACCATGAAACTCTCTTAAAAACGAGCGATATTTACCGTGAAATTTACGAAGCGCAGACCAAGAGCAAAGCGCCCGAACAAGAAGAAGGGGGTGACGCATAATGGCTGACGTAAAAACGCAAAAACCTGTCGCAATGCCCAAAGGTCCTATGCGTGGACGAGGTATGCCTGTTCCAAAAGGAATGATTAAAAAGGGTACGTTTGGCAGACTTATAAAAACGGGTTTCCAATATTATAAATGGCGTTTGATTTTCGTGATCACGTTCATTATCCTCAACTCGGTGGGGAGCTTGGTTTCGTCCGTGTATATGCAACGGCTCGTGGATAAGGTAATCACGCCTGCGCTGGAAAACGGCTTAAATTCCGAAATCAAAGCGACCCTGGTAGGCTTGATTATCATGATGTGCACCGTGTACGGGCTTGTCACGCTGACCTCTTTCCTATATACGAGAATCATGGCGACGGTCACGCAAGGACTTTTATACCACCTGCGCACGGATATGTTTGCGAAGATGCAAACCCTTCCGATTAAGTATTTCGATACGCATGCGCACGGCGATATTATGAGTACCTACACCAACGATACCGACGCGACTCGCCAACTCATAGGGCAAAGCTTGCCTACGATTTTGAGCAACTCGCTCACCCTGATTTTGTCGATTGTGTTGATGCTCACGTACAGCTTTTGGCTGTCGCTGGTTGTCTTTATAAGCACCGTTTTGATGACGGTCGTCGTCAAAAAAATCGGCGGAAATAGCGCAAAGAATATGGTCGCTCAACAGACCTCGCTTGCCGTTGAGGAAGGCTTCGTCGAAGAGATGATGAAGGGGCAAAAGGTCGTCAAAGTCTTTACGCACGAGGAAAAGGCGAAGGAAGACTTCGACAAGCTCAATGAAAAGCTTTTCAAAGACAGTGAAAGAGCGCATATTTTTGGGAATATTTTAGGTCCGATACTGGGTAATATCGGGAATTTCACCTACGTACTTTTGTCGATTATCGGCGGTGCGTTGTACGCATTTGACGTGACGAACGTGAGTTTGGCGACCCTTTTTGGGGGTACGACGGTGATGGGGATCGGTACGATTGTGCTTTTCCTTGGTATGTCTCGAAATTTTGCACAAATTGTCAACCAAATGTCTCAACAAATCTCGATGATAGCCATGGGGCTTGCAGGGGCGAGCCGTGTCTTCACGCTCATGGACGAAACGCCCGAGAGCTACGATGGGTACGTGACCCTCGTGCATGCGAAAAAGGGCGAAAACGGGAACTTATGCGAAACGGACGAAAGAACGGGGCTTTGGGCGTGGAAACATTTCCACAAAGCGGACGGCACGACGACGTACACCGAGCTTCGCGGCGATATCGTGATGGATATGGTGGACTTTTGCTACGTACCCGAAAAGCAAGTGCTTACCGACGTCACGCTGTATGCAAAGCCAGGGCAAAAGATTGCCTTCGTTGGCGCGACCGGCGCAGGGAAAACGACGATTACCAACCTTATCAACCGTTTCTACGATATCGCGGACGGAAAAATCCGTTACGACGGCATCAATATCAACAAAATCCGCAAGTCCGACTTGCCCCGCTCGCTCGGCATTGTTTTGCAGGAAACCAATCTTTTCACAGGTACGGTAATGGACAACATTCGCTATGGTAGATTGGACGCAACGGATGAGGAATGTATTGCGGCGGCAAAGCTTGCCAATGCGGATGATTTCATCACTCGTTTGCCCGACGGCTATAATACGATGTTGACCAACAACGGCGCAAACCTTTCGCAAGGACAAAGACAGCTCCTTTCGATTGCACGTGCGGAAGTCGCAGATGCTCCCGTGATGATTTTGGACGAGGCAACTTCGTCGATCGATACGCGTACGGAAGCGCTCGTGCAAGACGGTATGGATAAACTCATGCACGGAAGAACGGTATTCGTTATTGCGCATAGACTTTCCACCGTGCGCAATTCCAACGCCATCATGGTGCTTGACCACGGTAAAATCATCGAACGTGGCACGCACGAACAGCTTCTTGAGCAGAAGGGGACGTATTATCAGTTGTATACTGGTGCTTTCGAGCTTGAATAAAATAGAGAATACGCGGCGCAATACTTCGTTGCGCTGCGTTTTTCTTGCTCACGTACGCTTAGTACGCTCCCATCGAAAAGCCTCGCGCGCCTTGTCTTGCTTGCGTCTTGCTCTATTTTTGCAATAAAAAAAGAACGTGTGAAAAAGAGTTTGTCGCTCCGCGCGCTTTGCTCGCACCTTCGCATAATAGGGCAATGCGGTGCAATCTTAAAAGTGTAAAAAACAACGGCTGTTCAAGCCGTTGTTTTTTGTGTAATCCCCACTTGAAAAATCTTCAAGTGGGATTTTTACGAAAAAGTATTTCTATTTTTTGACGAGTATGCTATAATAAGCACAAAGAAATCGAAGGGAGCAAACTATGAAAAATACGTTTGGCGAATTTTTGAAAGAAAAACGTTTGGAGAAAAACCTCACGCAAAAGGATTTGGCAGAGCGATTATTCGTGTCGGCGTCGGCGGTGAGTAAGTGGGAAAAGGACGTTGCGCATCCCGATATTACACTTTTGCCAAAGCTTTCGGAAATTTTGGGGGTGACGGAACACGAGCTTATTACGGCAAGTGTGGATAAACAAGCGCGATTGGAAAAAACGCAGGCGAGAAAATGGCGCGCGCTTTCTTTTTCTTGGAGTTTGTTCTTTTATATTGCCTATGCGCTTGCGTTAATACCTTGTTTTATTTGCAATTTGGCGATAGATAAAACGCTTTCGTGGTTTTGGATTGTGGCGGCTGCGTTGTCGCTCGCATTTACGTTTACGAACTTGCCGAAATTGATTAGAAAAAATCGCTTATTATGGGTTCCGCTTTCTATGCTTGTTTCGCTTTATCTTTTGCTTGCCGTTTGCGCAATTTATAGCAAAGGGGATTGGTTTTGGGTTGCTGTGTTATCCATTTTGCTTGGTTTCTTAATTATTTTCACGCCTACGTATATTGCACATTATAAAATCTTTTCCAAAGTGAGAAAATATAACGATTTCATCACCGTTGGCGTGGCGTTTATTCTATTGAATATTTTGCTGATTACGTGCAATTTTTATAGCGTGGCAAACGGGTATGTAGAGAAACATTGGTATTTGAAAATCGGTCTACCCGTCACCGTCAGCGTTTACGCAATTTTGAACGTATTTTTGAGCGTGCGTTTTCTTAAAATCAATCGTTTCTTGAAAACGAGCGTGGTGTTGTTCCTCATCAATCTACTTTATTGCATTATACCTATCGCCGTGCGAACGAAGAACGTGCACTTGCAAAAGGATCTTGAAGAATTGAAATTTTATAAAGCGGATTTCTCGAAATGGAGTGCGGAGTTATTCATTGAAAGGAATATCCATTGCATTGTCTTTTTAACGATTGCGGCATTAGGACTTATATTCTTAATCGTAGGCTTGATACGGTGGCGCTTAAAAAAGAAAAAAGTGTAAAAAAGAACGGCTGCAAAATAGCCGTTCTTTTTATGTTAGAAAAATGGTTTTTCTATTAGTTTTAATCCGAATTTATCGACAAGCTCGTGCGCCTTTTGCAAGGTAGCGGGATCGTTGACCGATTCGCTCTCGTGGGAATCTAAACCAAAGACCATTTCGTTGCCCACGTTCGCCGCAATTTTCAAAAGCGCATCGTTGGGATAGCAACGGTTTGTCCGAATGCCCAGGAAATTGATTTCCAAGGGGATACTCATATTTTTTGCGCCCTTGCAAAGCCGTGTGTATTCTCGTTCCACCGCTTCGGGGGAATAATGCGCCCCTGCGATATCGGGATGGGCGAGATAGAGGAAATCCCCCGTAGCAAGTCCTGCAAGTACCTGCGTGACGTATGCAGACAATTCCTCGTCCGTCTTTAAGCGATTGTGGACGGGTTGATTGTTTAATTCGTTGCCGAGAAAGTGCTGACCAAGAATCAAATAATCGGGCTTAACCGACCGCAAAAACTCGATTTCTTCCTTGTGATAATCGGGATAATATTCGAGCTCAAAGCCGCATAAAATACGGATATCTTTTTCGTATTCTTTGGCAAGCGCGCGTACCGTGTCCGCATACAACTCGATTTCGTCCCGTTTCATACGGAAGCAGGATTGAAAATCGGTGTCAGGAAAAAGGTAGGGGGCGTGGTCGGAAAAACCGAACGTTTGAATCCCTGCCTCAATCGCTTTTTCCACGTATTCCCGCTCGGGGGCAAGCGATGCATGATTGCAACGCGCCGTGTGCGTATGGTAATTATACAGCATCAAAGCACCTTCGACAAAAATTCTTTCAAACGTTCGTTCTTCGGGTTCGAGAAGAATTCTTTAGGTTCGCTCTCTTCCTTGATAACCCCTTCGTCAATGAAGACGACGCGGTTTGCCACTTCTTTCGCAAAGCCCATTTCGTGGGTGACTACGACCATGGTCATGCCGTCCTTTGCAAGTTCGCTCATAACGGCGAGTACCTCGCCGACCATTTCAGGGTCAAGCGCAGAGGTGGGTTCGTCGAAAAGAAGTACGTCGGGTTCCATTGCAAGCGCACGCACGATGGCGATACGTTGCTTTTGACCGCCCGAAAGGGTGGAGGGATACGCATCTGCTTTATCCGCCAGCCCGACCTTTTCCAAAAGGTTGAGTGCAAGCTTTTGTGCATCGTCCTTGGGCATCTTTTTAAGCTTCATCGGGGCAAGCGTGATATTTTGCATTACGGTGAGGTGGGGGAACAGGTTAAACTGTTGGAACACCATACCAATCTTTTGGCGTTGCTTATCGATATTTTTATTCGCCTGCTTTTCGATCGCTTTTTCGATTTTACGAAGGGTGAGATATTCCGCCTCGACCGCTTTATATTTAGCCTGAGCCTCTTCGTCGAAAAGCTTTTGTTTTTTCAAGGCGAGCAACGCTTTCATTTCGCGTTTTAAGTATACTCGTTCGTTCTTGTAAAGGTATTCGCCGTTCAAAACGATTTGACCGACGGTAGGGGTTTCGAGCATATTCAAGCAACGAAGGAAGGTGGACTTACCGCACCCCGAAGGACCGATAATTGCGACCACGTCCCCCTTGTTGATATCGATCGTCACGCCTTGCAACACTTTCAAGGACTTGAAGGATTTATGCAAATCTTTCACGGAAAGAATTTTATCGTTCATTTTTCGCAAACCTCTTTTCCATAATTTTAATTAGCCCTGTAATAATCAAGACGATAACGAGATACGTGAGTGCCAAGACGATATAGGGAATGAAGTATTCAAACGAGGAATCAGCAAGAGATTTTAACGCTTTCGTAACGTCCATCAACGCGATAAACGAGAGGACGGAGGTTTCTTTGATGAGCGTAATAAACTCATTGCCGAGTGTGGGTAAAATATTTTTAATGGCTTGCGGCAAGATAATACGCGTCATAGACGGGACGAAGCCAAAGCCCAAGGAACGGCTGGCTTCCATTTGTCCTTTATCTACGGCATTAATACCGCTTCGAAGAATTTCCGCCATATAAGCGGCACTATTCAAACCAAAAATAAATACTGCTTCCGCAACAGGCTCGATGTTCAAGCCCATCATCGGGAAAAGCGCATAATGAAGAAGCAAAAGTTGCACCGTCATAGGCGTTCCGCGGAAGAGTGCTACGTATACGTCGAAAAACTTTTCAGCGATTTTAAGGGGTACGTTTTTACGGGGAATAATTTTTACGGTCGCAATAATCGCCCCGAGAAGAAAGCCTATTACAAGACCAAACACCGCAATGATTGCGGTGTTTTTAAGCCCAGTAAAATAATCTTTATATCCCTTATACGTAATAAAATACTCGTAAAAGATATCGTAATTAGTCATTATAAAAGTTCCTTAAATCTTATCTGTTGATGCTTTCTGCAATAAGAAGGGAAGGTTGAAGGTCGAGGATAACAGCGTCGATCTTTTCATTGGAAAGGTCTTTCATCGCAAGTGCGCCCGTCGTGTAGCCGTTCGTCGTCAAGTTTTTGAAACCAGGATAGCCGAAGCCTTCGTCGCCCTTGGAATACATATAACCCGTCGTACCGTTTTGCGTACCGATTTTATAGCTCTTACCTTTCGTTGCAAGGATAGCTTCTACTTCAGCAGCCGTCGTGCAGTTGTCAAAGGTCTTGTCGCTTTCAAGTACGGTGATAACTTGCGCGGAAGAATAGTAGGGGGTAGCGAAATTAACTTGTTGAAGTCTCGTTTCGTTTACCGTCATGCCTGCCATACCGATATCGCTTTCGCCCGTTTTAACGCTGGAGATGATGGAGTCGAATTCCATATCATAAACGAAAAGGGTTTTGCCGAGTTCTTGTGCGATATTGTATGCGATTTCTACGTCAACGCCGCTAAAGTAAACGCCTTTCTTATATTCGAAGGGAGGGAATGCCGCGTTCGTCGCCATAATGAAATCACCATCTTTGGGCGAGCTCGATTTATTTTCATAGGTGAAATCGGAGTTGCCGTCGAAGTAGGAATTGATAAGGGTATCAAGGCTGCCGTCCTTCGTCCAATTGTCGAGCATAGCGTTTACTTCTTCGAGCAAGGTCGTATTTTCCTTTGCAATAGCAAACGCATAATCTTCAGCCGTAAGGTAGATATCTTTCATAACCTTTACGTCTTTGCCTTTCGAGCTGCCGCAGCCTGCGAAGCCGAACGTTGCTACTGCCGCGATCGTTGCCATAACGGTTGCCAAAATTTTCTTGAGTTTCATAGTTTTATTCTCCTTTTTTACTTTGTGACAAAGTTTATTTATGAAGCCTATTTTATACCTTATTTTATAATAAGTCAATCAATTTTCATCAAAAAAATACTTTTTTTCACTTTTTTTCAACGTTTGAATGTATAAATGTATAAAAGAAATGAATATAACGCATAAAAGTATTTTTCGTCTTAAAAGCAAGGTTTTTTCAGAGAGGGTGGAAAATCTTGATTTTTTAAGAAAACTATGCTATAATAAATAGCGCAAAAAGTAGAAAAAGGAGCAGGAAAAAATGAACAACGAGTTTTTTTCCTTTGAAGTGATTAAAACGGACGAAGAAACGGGGGCGCGCGCAGGTATTTTGCACACGCCGCACGGGGATATTGAAACGCCCGTTTATATGCCCGTTGGTACGCAGGCGACGGTGAAAGGGGTATTTCCTCGTGATTTGGAGGAGGCAGGTTCGCAAATTATCCTTTCCAACACCTATCATTTGTATATGCGCCCGGGTGATGAAATTGTAAAAAATGCAGGCGGATTGCATAAATTTATGAACTGGAACAAGCCGATTTTGACGGATAGCGGCGGTTTTCAGGTATTTTCGCTTGGAAAATTGAATAAAATTACCGACGAAGGGGTAGAATTTTCTTCTAACATCGACGGCAGTAAACATTTCTTTACGCCCGAAAAGGCGATCCAAGTCGAACAAAACCTCGGTGCGGATATTATTATGGCATTCGACGAGTGCAGCGAATACGGCTACAATCACGCGCAGGCGGAAGCGGCGATGAAACGCACTTCGGCGTGGCTCGAACGTTGCTATAAATTCCACAATAAGCCCGAGCAAGCCTTGTTCCCGATCGTGCAGGGGAATATGTATAAAGACCTGCGCGGTGAGAGCTTACGCCGCACGTTGCCTTTCGTAAAGCACGGGATTGCCATCGGCGGACTTTCCGTCGGCGAACCCAAGCCGATCATGTATGAAATGCTCGATTATTTGCAGCCCCTTTTGCCAAACGACGTACCCAGGTATTTGATGGGCGTGGGTTCACCTGATTGCTTGATCGAAGGAACGTTGCGCGGAATTGATATGTTTGACTGCGTTTTGGCGACGAGAATTGCAAGAAACGGTACGGCGATGACCTCGCGCGGCAGGGTGGTCGTTAGAAACGGAAAATACAAAGCGGATTTTACGCCGCTTGACGAGGAATGCGATTGCTATTGCTGCAGAAATTACACGAAGGCGTACCTGCGCCACTTGATCAACACGGGGGAAATGTACGGTGCAATGCTTTTGAGCTTGCACAACATTACCTTCTTGCATAAACTTATGAAGGGGTTGAGAAACTCCATTCTCGGCGGCTACGTGAAGGAGTTTACGCAGGAATTTTACCGCAAATACGGCGGCGAAGGGAAGTTTTAAGCGAGTGTAAAATTGCGCGGCTCTGTTGGTTGGATAGACGAGGAGTTATTATCTATGTTAAAAATTGAAAATTTGACGAAAATTTACGGGGATAAGAAAGCGGTAGACGGCTTGTCCCTGCATATTCAAAAGGGGGAGATTTACGGCTTTATCGGGCATAACGGCGCAGGAAAAACCACCACGTTGAAAGCTTGCTGCGGTATTTTGAAATTTGAGGAAGGGGAGATTTTTGTCGATGGGGTTTCCATTAAGGAAAAGCCGCTCGATTGCAAGGCAAAAGTTGCCTATATACCCGATAATCCCGATTTGTATGCGTTTATGTCGGGGATACAATACTTGAATTTTGTGGCGGATATTTTCAAAATTCCTTCCGACGTGCGCAAGGAACGTATCCGTAAGTATGGGGATATTTTTGACTTGACAAAGGATTTGGCGCAGTCCATTGCCGCTTATTCTCACGGTATGAAGCAAAAGCTTGCCATTATTTCCGCCCTTATTCACGAGCCGAAGCTGATTTTGCTTGACGAGCCGTTCGTGGGGCTTGACCCGAAGGCGGCGCACTCGTTGAAAGGGATTATGCGGGAGCTTTGCGATAACGGAAGTGCGATTTTCTTCTCTACGCACGTACTCGAGGTTGCGGAAAAATTGTGTGACAAAATCGCCATCATTAAGGGCGGAAAATTGATAAAACAAGGTACCGTGGACGAGGTGAAAGGGGATTCCGACCTCGAAAACGTGTTCTTGGAGCTTGTGGAGGCGGAATAGAAAAGGTATGATAAAGGCGTTATTAAAAAAACAGCTTTTAGAGAGTGTTTCCTTTCTATTCGTGGATGCGAAAAAGCAAAAGAAACGAGCGGGGGGCGCAGGATTTTGGCTTGCGTTCATGCTTTTCGCGGCACTTCTCTCTGTATTTAGTCTTTTTTGGCACACGGGGGATATGCTTTGCAAACCGCTTGTGGGAAGCGGCTTAACGTGGGTATATTTTGCGATGATGGGCTTGATTGCCGTCACGTTTAGCGTTATCGGCGGCATTTTTACGACCAAGGCAAAGCTGTACGAGGCAAAGGACAACGATTTCTTGCTTTCGATGCCCATTTCTCCCAAAGCGATTTTGTTTGTGAGAATGGTGAGCTTGTATCTTTTTTCGCTCTTCTTTTCCTCGGTGGTGTTTTTGCCTGCGATTGTACGGTATGCGACCTTTGCAAAACCGTCGGCTTTTGTGATTTTAGGGCAAATTGCCGTCAATTTTATTTTACCCTTCGGCTCGCTTGCGATTAGCTGTTTGCTTGGTTGGCTGATTGCTTGGGTGACTTCGAAAATTCCCTCTAAAAATTTGGTGTCGGTCTTCTTTTCGATTGTGTTTTTGGTCGCGTATTTCGTTTTGTATAGCAAGACGAATAGCTACTTGCAATACGTGATGGAGCACGGGGATAGACTTGGCGAAAATATAAAAAGCTATTTTTATCCGTTTTATCAGCTTGCATGGGCTTGCTTGGCAAAATGGAGTTCCTTCTTCCTGTTTGCGCTTATATTTGTCGGTGTTTTTGCGGCGATTTATCTTTTGATTTCCTGCACCTATTTGCGCTTGATTATCGTGAATAAAGGTGCGAGAAAAGTGCAATATAAAGAAAGGACGCATAAACAAAAATCTCTCTTTTCTACTCTCTTGAAAAAGGAGCTGAAAAGGTATTTCGGCAACCCCATGGTCGCGTTGAATTGCTTTATGGGGGTATTTTTGGCGGTGGCGTTTCCCATCTTTGCCGCTTGCAATATGAAGCTTGTGCGCGCCCTTTCCAAACCCGAATGGGAAGGGGGGATTGCCCTCGTTCTGGGCGTGATTTACGGCTTTATCGTCGGCTTGAATATTATCTCGGGCGTTTCCGTGTCCTTGGAAGGGGAAAATATTTGGATTTTGCAAACGAGTCCCGTTCCCGCAAAAAAGGTATTGCTCGTGAAAGCCGTATTCCATTGGATATGGACCGCACCGATTGCGCTCGTTTCGGGGCTGGTGCTTTGCGCACTATTTAAGCTGGGCATCTTGTTTATCCTGCTGCTTTTGCTGTCCATTCTCGTTTTTTCGGTGTTTTTTGCGCTGTTGGGGCTGTTTATCAATCTCAAAATGCCCAGACTGCATTGGACGAGTGAAATGGCATGCGTAAAGCAAAGCTTTTCGGCGATTTTGTCCCTCTTTTCGGGCTGGTTGACTTGCGGAGTATTGGTCGGTGGCTATTTCTGGTTCGGTAAATATTTACCGACGTGGGGATATTTTCTTGTGGGGATTGGGCTATTGCTTATCTTGACGGCGGCGCTTGTAGTTTGGCTCGTTAAGCGTGGCACGAAGATTTTTGAAAAGCTCGCTTGAAATGAAAAAACGGTGAAAAATAAAAAAAGTCCGTTTTGCACTTGAAATTGCTTGCAAAAAAGGAAAAAAACGGATATCATAGTAATACGAAAATATTATGGTTGCGCGAAAGAACGCAACGTTTAAGGAGAAAAATATGCTTTGGAATTTGTTGAATAGCGTGTCAGACGTAGTAAGCACCAGCGACAGCGAAGGCAAGACGTCCGGCTGCGCAGGCGGTGGGATTTGGATTATGGTCGGCATTTTTGCCTTCATCATGATCGTAATGTCCTTTATGAGCAAACGCTCGCAAAAGAAGAGACAGGAAGAAGTAATCAAAGAACATCAAGCCCTTCGTCCTGGCAATAAGGTAAAGACGATTGGTGGTATCTGCGGCGTTGTCGTAGAAATTTGCCCCGAAGACAACACCTTCGTTTTGGAAACGGGTACGGAAGCAAGCGGTAAGAGCTATCTTAAATTCGATATGCAAGCGATTTATATGTCCGACGCTCTTGCTACGCAAGAAGAACCCGTAGAAGAGGGCGAAAACGACGTACCTGCTACGGAAGAACCCGTATTCGAAGAAGGTGACGCACCTGCTATGGAAGAAACGGAAGAAGCTCCCGCAGAAGAAAAATCCGACGAAGAATAAGAAAAAACATTCTAAATAAAGACGCCTCCGCATACCATAAAGCGGAGGTGTTTTTTATGGAAAATTTGCAAAAAAACTCGGTGTTTTCGTTGATAAAAAGCGTATTGAGCGCACTTGCGCTCTCGTTGGTGTTTGCCATCATTTTTGCGTTTGTCCTTCGCTTTGCGTCGTTGCCGTATAAGGCGGTGTACCCCATCAATCAGGTGTTAAAAGGCTTGTCGCTTTGCGTGGGGGTACTCTTATATATCCGAGGAGAAAAGGGTTGGCTCAAAGGCGGGGCGTGCGGCATACTCTTTACGGCGGTTTCCTATCTCACGTTTTCGTCGATGGGTGGGAATTTTTCCCTTTCGTGGCTGTTTTTGGTGGAGCTTTTGCTCACGGTGTTTATCGGCGCGGTCAGCGGTTCTTTGGCGGTAAACGTGCGTCGCGCATAAAAAAATAGGGAAAAGGGGAGTAAAACTCGAAAAAAGATAAAAAAAGCGCTTGCAATTTCGTGAAAAGTATATTATAATAAATACACAAAATCCTATAAACGACTTTGGAGGACTTGATTATGATTAAAACGATTGCGAAACCCGCAGATAAGAAAGTGACCGCTTGTGGCGAATGCAGAAGCACCTGCCAATCCGCTTGCAAAACGAGCTGCACGGTAGGGAACCAATCCTGCGAAAGAATTACGCGTGAAGAAAAAATCGAACGCAGATAATTTATTTTAGTGAACTTAACGTAATCAAAACGGCGTATTGGATCAGTACGCCGTTTTTGACCGATTTACGGAGGATATTTATCCCTTGATACACGTATTTAATTACAGAGATAAAAACTACATTTACGATGTGGGGAGCGGCTCTTTACACGAATGCGACACCCCCACTGCCGACTATTTGAAAGCCAAGGAAGAAGGACAAGCCGTCGATATTACCTATTTGACCGACGAGCAAATTAGAGAAATTCTTTCCGACGTGGAAGGGCTCAAAGCGCAGGGCTTGCTTTTCAAGGAAGAAGTGAAATCGTACCCTATGAAAAGCAACGAAGTGAAGGCGCTTTGTATCCACATTTGCCACGATTGTAATTTCCGTTGCCGCTACTGCTTTGCCGACGAGGGCGCATACCACTCCAAGCGTGAGAGTATGAGCTTGGAAACGGCGAAAAAAGCGGTCGATTTCCTCATTCAAAACAGCGGCAAGAGAAAGGTCTTGGAAATGGACTTTTTCGGCGGCGAACCCTTGATGAATTTCGACGTATTGAAAGCGACGGTCGCTTATGCGAAGGAAGAAGGGGCAAAGGCGGGCAAGAAATTCTTGTTCACGACGACGACCAACGCTCTTTTGCTGACGGACGAGGTAATTGAGTTCTTCAATGCGGAAATGGAAAACGTGGTGCTTTCCCTTGACGGTAGAAAGGAAATCCACGACGCAATCCGCAAAACCCCCAACGGCAAGGGTACGTTCGATCTTATCATCGGCAAGATTAAGAAATTCATTTCCATGCGTGGAAATAAGAGCTACTACGTACGCGGTACGTTCACGGCGAAAAATCTCGATTTTTCGAAGGACGTTTTGTTCATCGCCGATCAGGGGGTAGACTCCATTTCGATGGAACCTGTCGTCACTGATATTGAGGATTTGCAAATCCGTGAAGAACACTTGGATGAAATCAACAAGGAATATGAAAATCTTTGTGAGGCGTACTTGGAAAGACACGCCAAGGGCGAAGGCTTTAATTTCTTCCATTTCAATATCGACTTGGAGGGCGGTCCTTGTCTTTCGAAACGCGTTTCGGCGTGTGGCGCAGGCAACGAGTATTTCTCGGTGACCCCGAATGGCGACTTGTATCCCTGCCATCAGTTTGCAGGAAACGAGAAATTCCGTATGGGGAGCGTGTACGAGGGGATTACCCGTGACGACACGAGAGAGCTTTTCAAAAATTCCTGCCTTTTCACGAGGAAGAAATGCGAAGATTGCTTTGCAAAATTCGTTTGCTCGGGTGGTTGCAGCGCAAACAACTACAACTTTAACGGCGATATCAACGACCCTTATGAAGTGACCTGCGCGATGATGAAAAAGCGTGTGGAATGCGCAATGCATATCCTTGCGGAAAAGAAATTGCTTGCGGAAAACAAGTAAAGTCAAAAATATAGAGAAAAAATCGCTAAAAAAGCGGTTTTTTTCTATGAAAAAAGAAAAAAATCGTATATCCACGCATTTATGGCTTGACTATACGGTTCAAAATAAGCTATAATAACAAGGTACATTGTTCACGGGGCTACGCCCCGAAACACAACAGGAGGCTATACATGGGCAAGAAGAAATCGGTGGTATTAACAGTATTGATTACCATCGTACTCGTTGTATTGTGTGCAATCATAGCTTTCCCCGTATTCACGATCCCCGGCTCGAACGGCGTGAAGAAGTGGAATCCTACGGTCTTGCAATATGACTTGAACTCGGATTTTGGCGGTGGGTACTACACCTACTACTATCCTAACGGCGTAATCACCGAAACGGACTATGAAGAAAATCTTCTTAGCGGCGATATCAAGGCAGAAGATTACGTTCGTTATGGGAATTTCTATCTTTCGACGGATGAAGACTTGAAGGTCGTTTCCGAAGTGGAAGGAGAAAACGGCGCGATTGAATACGTATTGAACGAAGATTTCCAAGCGGCATTCAACGAAGCAGTGGAACAGGTAAAAGCTCGTTTTGCAAAGAAGGGCTTTACGGAATACCGTGTTTCGGTTGTAGACGGCATTGCGCTTCGCGTGGAAATTCCCGATTCCGAAGAAATGGAAAATATCGATTCGGAAACGAATGCATCGCAAGTGCTTTCTCTTTTTGCGAGCGTTGGTAAACTTTCCTTCCAAAAGAATGGGGAAACGGTCAGCGAGCTTAAAGACGAAGATGCGGATATCAACGATATCATCAGCAGCGTTAGCGCAAAGACGAAGTACGAACAATCCTACTTGAAGATTAACTTCACGTCGAAGGGTAAGGATATGTTGAAGACGTTTAAGTCGGAAAGTTCTTCGGGCAACAGCGGCGCGACGACGCTTGATCTCGTTTTGGAAAACAGCGCGGGTACGGGCGTACACAAGCTTTTGTCTATCCAAACGGGGCATATCAACTCCAACAACAACGTTGAAATTCTTCCCGGCAATACGGAAGAAGGGGAAATCCGTTACGTAAAAACCCTTTCCATTTTGCTCAATTCCCTCATGAACGAAGGGGAAATTTTGATCGGGGAAAGCGACGTGATCTTTGCGTTCCAAAACGTGAACAGCCAAACGGACGTTTATAAATTTGCGCCTGTATATAGAAGCAACACGCTTGATATGCTCTTTATCGCACTCGGCGTGACCTTGCTCGTATTGCTTGTTTTGGCGATTGTGAAGATGGGTGGCTTCGGCGTGGTAAATCTTTTCACGACGCTCACCTATTTCGTGATCACGACCTTCTGCTTCGCTTTCATCACGAAGGGCGTTTTGGTTGTGACGATGGGTACGGCGCTCATGTTCCTTTTGGGGCTTGCGCTCACCAACGTATTCCAAGCACGCTTGTATGCGGCAATCAAAGCGGAATTTGCACTCGGTAAGACGATTGCATCGTCGGTGAAGGGCGGCTACAAAAAGACTTTCTGGGGGATGCTCGACGTTTATGCGGTGCTCCTTATCGGCGCAGTAGCGGCGTTGATCGGCGTAGCTGGCTTGCACATGCTTGCAATTCAAGCGCTTATCTGCGTACTCACGGGTGCGTTCTGTAATTTGCTTTGGGGCCGTGCGTTGAACGTGATTTTGAGCTCCACGAGCAAGAACAAATATAAATTCTACCGCTTTGTAAGAGAGGAGGACGACGATGAGTAAGTTTTTGACGAAATCTGTAAAGAAAGTGACCCTTCTCTCCGTAATTCTCGCAATCATTCTTGCGGCGGCGATTGTGGTTGGCACGCTTTTCGGCTTCAACAAGGAAGCGACGGTAAAGAGCAACCAAACGGTGACGATTTCCACGTACAAGCACAACGAAGCTTACCTTGACGATATCAAGAGTGACTGCGAAGACATCTTCGAAGATAAAATCCTTTATGAAATCGACGGTACGGTATTGTACGAAGATATTATCGAACACGTGTACGTGTTCTCGGCGGATGCGGATTTGGAAGAAACCGTAGCTGCGGTAAAGTCGCACTTTGAAGCAAGAAAGAACGATGCAAACGATGAATTGGCAATCAACGACGTAGTTGTTAATATCACGTGGCATAAGGAAAGCAACGTTAGCTATCTTGCAAAGAATTACGTATCTCGCGCAATCATTGCAAGTGTGATTTTTGCAATCCTTGCTTTCGTGTACGTGACCCTTCGTTTCAGAAGATGGGATATGGGCTTGCTCGTTGCGCTTGCGGTTGTGCTCGGCATTGGCTTTACGACGGCGATTATCGCGCTCGTTCGCATTCCCGTTACGGCGTCCACCGTTTATGCGATTGCAATCTCTGGCTTGCTTTCGACGATTACGGCGATTATGACGTTGCATAGAGTTCGCTTGGCTTCGAAAGAAGAAGACGCAAAGAATCAATCTGCTGCGGAAATCGTGGCAAACTCGATTGCTTGGAAGGAAATCCTTTCCCTTTGCGCAATCCTTGCTGTTGCAACCCTTCTCACCGGTATCCTCGTTGGTAAAGCAGGTATCTGGTTTGCGGTTAGCTCGTTGGTAGGCATTATTATGGCGGCGTTCATCGGTATCCTTTACGTGCCTGCGGTTTGCATTCCTTTGAAGGGTGCGGTCGATGCGAAAATTGCGAATAAGACCGTTCGTTATAAGGGTGCGGAAAAGACTTCCACCAAAACGAAAAAAGCAGCAAAGAAAGAAGTAGCGGAAGAAGCTCCCGTTGCAGCAGCGGAAGAAGCTGCGAACGTGGCTGCTCCTGTTGAAGAAGCTACGGAAGAAGTTGTAGAAGAAGCTCCCGTAGAAGAAACCGTAGAAGAAACTGTTGAAGAAGCGGCAGCGGAAGAAACGGAAGAAGAAAACAACGACTAATTTTAGAAACAAAACGAAGGGCAGGACGGGGGAAAAATACTCTTCCTGCCCAATTGTTTAGATAAGGAAATTTTATGAAGAAAATCGTCCCCGAATATTCTTTTTCGGAAGAACAATTAAATACGATTGCCCTTCTTGCGGAAGAAACGGGGTTGACGGAGCAAATCACGCGCATTTTGTATGCACGTGGGATTGACGATGCGCAAAAGATTCGCCGTTTTATGCATCCGTCGGAAAAGAATTTCCTTTCCCCCTTCTTGATGAAAGGGATGCGCGAGGCGGTGGAGCTTATTACGCAAGCTCGCGACGAGGGTAGGACCGTCGTTGTGTTCGGCGATTACGATGCGGACGGTATTTGCGCATCGGCGATTATGTACCACGCATTGCGCGATTTTGGGATTGAGGCGCACGTTTACGTGCCCGAGCGCGTGGACGGCTACGGACTTTCCGAAGAGGCGATTGACCGCATTTTCGAGGACTGTAATCCCGAGCTTTTTATCACGGTAGACTGTGGTATTTCCTGTGCAAAAGAGGCGCAATATATTTATGAACTCGGCTCGGACGTGATTGTCACCGACCACCACGAATTGCCCGAGGTTTTGCCCGATTGCATCATTGTCAATCCAAAGCTCCAAGACGATTATCCTTATGATAATCTTTGCGGTGCGGGCGTGGCGTTCAAGCTCGCTTGTGCGCTCATTGGTGAAAAGGCATATCAATATCTTGATTTTGCAACCCTTGCAACGGTGGCGGATAGCGTACCCCTTTTGGGTGAAAACCGTGATATCGTGACGGAAGGGCTGAAACTTTTCAATCATAAGCTTCGTCCTTGCTTTGCCCAGCTTTTGGGAAAGGTGTACGACGGTATTACGGCGCAAAACTTGGCGTTCAATATTGCTCCGCGCGTGAATGCTGCGGGGAGAATGGGGGATGCGCAAGCGGCGTTCCAGCTCTTCATTTCCGAGAAGGAATCGGAGATTTACGAGCTTTCGACCAAGCTTTGCCTTTACAACACCGAACGTCAAAAATGCTGTGACGAGCTGTACCTTTCCGCAAAGCAAAAGCTCAAAGAAAAGGGTGCTTACGGAAACGTAATTATGCTTTCCGACGAGAGCTGGAACACAGGCTTTGTGGGAATCGTAGCGGCGAGAATCGCCGAGGAATACAATCGTCCCACCTTGCTTTTCGTGCATCACGGCGATATGCTCAAAGGGAGCGCGAGAAGTATTGAAAGCGTGAATATTTTTACGGCGCTTAAAAATTGTTCGGAATACATTGAAGAATTTGGCGGACACGCACAAGCGGCAGGGATTAATATCCGTGTGGACAAGTTCCAAGATTTGGAGCGTGCGTTAAATGAAGAAATCGGCAAAACGTACACCAAGGCGGACTTTGAGCAAATCATTCCCGTCAGCGAAGAAATCGACGGGTTTGTGAGTGAAAAATTCGCTCGTGAGCTCAATCAAATGGAGCCTTACGGCGTAGGGCATAGAAGACCGCTTTTTGCTATTTCGGCAGGGGCATGTACGGCTCGACCGGTAAAAGCGATGTCGCCGCACCTCTCGGTAAGAAGTGATTACTTGGAATTAATGTACTTCTCGGGTGCGAAGAATTTGAAGATTATCGAAAGTGACGTTAAAAAGCATTTTGTCTTTGAAATTATCCTTTCGAAATTTAGAGGCAGGGAAACGATTAAGGGGCACGTAAGAGACCTTTTATATGATGGACGGACGGGCAGGAGCGCGGCGGAAAGCATTTTCGCAAACGCAATGGCGCGTGCGCATAACGAAGGGGTTGGCGTATATCCCGAAGAGCTGTCTACGGCGGAAATCGTTTCGCTGATTCAAGAAAAGCAAGCGGAATGCGCCTACGGGCTTTGCTTGATTGCCTCGGATAGAAGAACTCTCCGCTTATACGAAGGCTTGGAAGAATTTGGGTGCGACTTGTTCTATCCCTCGTCGAGAAACCTTTCCAATACCCTCATCGTATCGCCTGCGCCGGATGCGGATTTATCGGGCTTTAAGGATATCGTGTTCTTGGATATGCCGTCCGATTTTAATATTCCCAGCATAGTGGACAAGAACGTGTACGTAAACCGTGATATTTGCGGCTATAAAATGTTGGAAGGCTTGGACGTGCAGCGTGAAAGCCTACTTACCATTTTCTCGGCTTTGCGCCGTGAGGTGAATAGCCTGCGCGGTCAAACGGCGGAAGAGCTTGCTTTTTCCTGCAATGCGCTCGGGTTCGATATGCGAGAGTTTATCTTTGCAATCAACGTTTTCGAGGAGCTTGGGCTCTTGTCTTTTGCCGATGGTAGATTGACTATTTATCGTGGCATAAGAGTAGAGTTGAGTGATTCGAAAATTTATCAAAAAGTATGTTTTTTGAAGGAAAATTAATCCTTTCACTTACGGAGTAAACGGTATGGAAAGCACGTTGAAAAAAATTCAAGAATTGTATGGTGAAGAAGAGCGGTCGATGCTGCAAAGAGCGTACGACTATGCTCAAGCTGCGCATGCAAATCAAAAACGCGCCTCCGGAGAACCGTATTTTATCCACCCCTGCGCCGTTGCGGAAATTTTGATGGACTTGGGCTTGGATAAAGCGACGATTGCCGCCGCGCTTTTGCACGACGTCATCGAGGACACCGATTCTACGGCGGACGATATCCGCAAGGAGTTTGGCGAAGAAGTTCTCAATTTGGTGGGCGGCGTCACCAAGCTTGAAAAGATCGTGTTCAAGTCCAAAGAAGACGAAAATGCGGAGAATTTCCGTAAAATTTTCGTTGCTATGGCAAAGGACGTGCGCGTGATCATCATCAAGCTTGCCGATAGACTGCATAATATGCGCTCGTTAAATTTCCTTTCGCAGGAACGCCAACAGCGTATGGCGAACGAAACGCTCGATATCTACGCGCCTTTGGCAGGTAGACTCGGTGTCTCGCAAATTAAGTGTGAATTGGAAGACTTGTGTTTGAAATATCTCGATCCCGAGTCCTATGAATACCTTTTATATAACGTGCGCGAGCGTTTGTCCGAGCGCAAGGAGTTTGTCAACGGGTTTGTGGAAGAAATCCGCGCGTTGATGATTCGAGATAAGGTGGAAGGGGACGTGTTCGGCAGACCCAAGCATTTCTATTCCATCTATAAAAAGATGAAAAACAAGGGTAAAACCTTGGATCAAATTTATGATTTGTCGGCAGTCCGCGTAATCGTAAAGGATATCAATCAATGCTATACGGTGCTTGGGCGTATCCACGAAAAATGGAAGCCTATTCCCGGCCGCATTAAGGACTATATCGCAACGCCGAAGCCGAATAAGTATCAATCCTTGCACACGACGGTAATGACGGAATACGGTCAACCCGTAGAAATTCAAATCCGTACGGAAGAAATGCACCGCGTAGCGGAATTCGGTATCGCGGCGCATTGGAAATATAAGGAAGGGCGGACGGAAGAAGCGAATAGCAACTTTGAAAACCGTCTTACTTGGCTTCGTGAAGTCATGGAATGGCAAGGGGACTTGAAGGACTCCAAGGAATTTATTTCCGCCTTAAAGACCGAGCTTTACAGCCACGAGCTTTTGGTATTCACGCCGCGTGGGAAGGTTATTTCCCTGCCCCCCGAAGCGACCCCCGTCGATTTTGCGTACGCAATTCACTCGGAAGTCGGCAATCATTGCACGGGCGCGCGCGTCAATTCTAAAATTGTACCGCTTACAACGACGCTTGAAGTGGGGGACGTGGTCGAAATTATCACCTCGCCAAACTCGAAAGGCCCTTCGCGCGATTGGTTGAAATTTATCAAATCGTCGAGCGCGAAAGCCAAGATTCGAAACTTTTATAAAAATGAGTTAAAGGAAGAAAATATCCGCGTCGGACAATTAAAGCTCGAAGACGAAGCGAAGAAAAAGGGGTACACTCTTTCTGCGCTTTTAACGCCCGAAAGCTTTAAGCGCATTTGTGAAAGATTCTCTTTCAACGAGCAAGAGGAAATGTTTGCGGCGGTCGGCTATGGCTCGATTTCCGTCAATCAAATCCTTTTCAAACTCATCGATTCTTACCGAAAGGAAGTACCCATGGCTTCGTTTGACGTGCATACGGGCGGCGGAAACCGCAGTACGGGCGGCGTACTGGTCAACGGTCAAGCAGGGATGCTTTTGCGTTTTGCAGGTTGTTGTTCACCCGTTCCTGGGGATCAAATCGTGGGTTATACGTCACGTGGTCGTGGCGTGGTGATTCATAGAAGTGACTGCTCGAACGTCAAGGGGATGGAAAGCAATCGTTTGCTCCCTGCCTCGTGGCAAATCGAAGCGGGCGGCAAGCAACGCTTTAATGCGAATATTTCCATTCGTGCGACCGATCAAGGTGCGGCGTTGTCCGTTCTTTCCTTCGTCGTTGCTGATTTGAAGCTTTCGATTACGGCGGTCAATGGTAGAATCGATAAAAACCAAGACGCAATTTTGGAAGCGTCCATTTCCTTGGCGGACATTTCCGATATCGACTTATTAATTAAGCGTATGCAGGCGGACAAGCGCATTTACGACGTCCACCGTATTACGACTCTTTCGTAAATTATGGAAATTATCACGATTTATCCGCGCGGATTCGGCGCAAACACGTATGCTGTCACCGTAGACGGTCAAACAGCGATCGTGCTTGACCCTTCGCAACCGCGCGTGGAAAGCGAACTCATCAAGCGTGGGTTAAAAGCGACGCACGTCCTTTTAACCCATAGTCATTTTGATCACGTCGGCGGCGTTTCCGTATTGCAGGAAAGCGGAGCAAAGGTGTTATGCTCGGCGGAAGAAAAGGGGCTTATCGGCACGGAAGCGGACTTATTTTCTCTTTTTGGTGCGCCGAGAAACCATTACGCAATCGACGAAACCTTTTGCGACGGCGAGGAAAAAACGCTTGGGGAATTTACGGTGAAAATGCTCATTACGCCCGGGCATACAAAAGGGAGCTGTTGCTATCTTTTCACGGCAAAGGACGGGAGCAGAGCGTTGTTTACGGGGGATACTCTCTTTAACGGCAGCATCGGCAGAACGGATTTTCCTACGGGAAATATCGGGCAAATGCGTGAAAGCTTACGCAAGCTTTGTGCGCTGGATGGGGAATTAGCCGTCTATCCTGGACACAACGACGAAACGACGATTGACCACGAAAAAAGAACGAATCCGTTTCTTTTAGACTTATAATAAGGCAGTTTTATGTTTACAACCGATTGCAAATTTTTAGAAAACGAGCTTCTCGACGTCGTGCGCTTATTCAAGCGTAGACCGGAAAGCATTGCGCACTCTTTTGTTTTTGAAGGGGGCGTTTTTTCTAATACCTTTGTGATTGACGGAAGGGAATATTCCTATCAAGATAGGGGGCAGGTATGCGACGAACTCGAATTTAAGAGATTGGAACGCCGTTTTGCCAAGCTCCGTCTTTACGAGATTTTAAGTGATTTATACGGCGAAAATATGCCTTGGGGTGCGCTCACAGGGATTCGTCCTACCAAGCTTGCTTACGGTGAAATAGAAAAAGGCAGGGATTTTCAAGGACTTTTCCGCATGATGGGAGTCCAGGAAGAGAATATTCAGCTCGTTGCGGATATTTTGAAAACGCAGGAAGGGATTTATGAGAAAAAGGACGGCAACACCGATTTATTCGTGTCGATTCCCTTTTGTCCGACCAAGTGCGCTTACTGCTCCTTTATCACCGCGCCGATTGACAAGACTCGCCATTTCTTGCCGAGCTATCTTGACTGTTTAGACAAGGAATTGCAGGCGGCGAAAGAGAGCGTAGGAAATTTGCGCAGCGTGTATATTGGCGGCGGTACGCCGTTTGCTTTGGACGCGCCCGACTTGAAAAGGGTATTAGACGGAGTAAACCCCATCTTCAAAGCGCTTAATCCGAATGCGGAATACACGGTGGAAGCGGGCAGACCCGACGTGTTTACGGACGAAAAGCTTGCGCTTTTGAAGGATTACGGCGTGACGAGAATTTGTATCAATCCACAAAGCTTTTCGGACGAAACCCTGCAAAAAATCGGCAGAAAGCATACGGAAAAGGATATTTATCGCGCGTTTGAAATGAGTGAGAAATACAAGTTTGATATCAACGTGGACTTGATTGCAGGCTTAACGGACGAGCGCGTGGAAACCTTTGTCAAGAGTGTGGAAAAAGCAGTCGCAACGGGTGCGGAAAATATTACGGTGCATTGTCTTTCCCTGAAATCAGGAGCGAAGCTCAAAGAGGAAACGGACTATCTTGAAAATGATTTCATCTCGGACATGGTAGCCTCTTCAAGGGAAATTTTGAGCAAAAACGGGTATGCGCCCTATTATATGTACCGTCAAAAATACCAAGTGGGCAACAACGAAAACGTTGGCTGGACGAAAAAAGGGAAGGCGTGCGTTTACAATATCGATATTATGGAAGAAACGGCGGACAATCTTGCCGTCGGCGCAAACGCAGTATCTAAGCGGGTGTTTAATGATAAGGGCTTGATTACGCGGTTTGCTTCGCAAAAGGATTTGCCTACGTATATCGCGCACGTGGATGACATTATTGTGAAAAAACGCGAATTTTTTGCGTAAAAGACAAAGAAATCGTAAAATTTTGCGTATTTTTGTTTTACATTCTTAAAAGAATGTGGTAGAATAGTAATAACGGCTGTCTGGGCGGAGCGATTCTCCACGACCTGCTCGGCGGTACGAATAACAATTTCCATATTAGGAGGATAAAGAACATGGAAAAGAAAGAAATCATTGCGCAGTATGCAACCCACGAAGGCGACACCGGTTCGCCCGAAGTACAAATCGCTCTTTTGACGAAGAGAATCAACCACTTGAACGATCACCTCAAAGAACACAAGCAGGATAACCATTCCCGCCGCGGTCTTTTGAAGATGGTAGGTAAGCGTCGTGGTCTTCTCGACTATTTGAAAGCGAAAGATATCGAAAGATACAGAGCGATCATCGAAGCGTTGGGTCTTAGAAAATAATGCAAGCACGA
Organism: Candidatus Scatosoma sp.; assembly: GCA_045656625.1. Taxonomy (GTDB): domain Bacteria; phylum Bacillota; class Clostridia; order Christensenellales; family Borkfalkiaceae; genus Scatosoma. Next base: position 40,550 of record JAZORL010000176.1, read on the forward strand.
AAGGGCGGGTTGTTTTAACTCGCCCTTTTTTGCGAGTATGGCGCAAAGGGGAAGGCAATAATGCGGACAAGCTTTTGGCATGAAGCG
>JAZORL010000177.1:0-13228 GCA_045656625.1 Candidatus Scatosoma sp.
GTATGTCTTGTAGAAGGCGTGTACGACGACGCATATCAAAAAGCGTTGCAGCTCGCAAAAGAAAAGGGGTATACCTTCGTGCACCCCTTCAACGACGAGGACGTTATTGCAGGGCAAGGCACGATTGCATTGGAGCTTGCCGATCAAATCCCTGATATGGATGCGGTGATCGTACCCGTTGGCGGTGGCGGACTTATTTCCGGCATCGCATACACGATTAAAACGCTCAATCCGCGTGTGAAAGTGTACGGCGTGGAAGCAAAGGGCGCACCGTCTATGAAAAACTCTATCGAACATGGCGGAATGGAAGAGCTTTCTTCCGTTTCGACGATTGCGGACGGTATTGCCGTGAAAAAACCTGGGGATCTTACCTACGAGCTTTGCAGTAAGTACGTAGACGAAATCGTCACCGTATCCGACGACGAAATTTCCGCAGCGATCTTGGCGCTTATGGAACAGCACAAGCTTGTCACCGAAGGGGCAGGGGCGGTCGCTGTTGCGGCGGCGATGTTTGGGAAAATTGACTTGAAGGGCAAAAAAGCGGTATGCTTACTTTCGGGCGGTAATATAGACGTGACGATTTTATCGCGCGTTATCAAGCGTGGTTTGATTATGTCGGGCAGAAACTGTCAGCTCATGATCGAGCTTATGGACAAACCCGGTCAGCTTAAAAACGTATCGAGAATTATTGCGGATCTTGGCGGCAACGTCACGTCCGTACACCACGAAAGAGCAAACGAGGGCTCGGATGTCAACGGTTGTTATCTTCGTATCGTTTTGGAAACGAGAAACTTCGAGCATATTCAGCAAATCCGTCAAGCATTGACTGATTTCGGCTTCAAATTGTTGTAAAAGGAGTGAAAAAATATGGAACTTAAAAAGGTATCGACGGAAAAAGCGCCTGCGGCAATCGGTCCTTACTCGCAAGCGATCATTTGCGGGGAAATGGTGTTCACTTCGGGGCAAATCCCCATCAATCCCGCAAGCGGAAGCGTGGAAGCGGAAGGGATTACGGCGCAAGCGGAGCAAGTGATGAAGAACTTGGGCGAAGTGTTGAATGCGGCTGGAAGCTCCTTTGAAAAAGCGGTGAAAACGACCTGTTTCTTGGCGGACATGAACGATTTTGCGGCGTTTAACGAAGTGTACGGCAAATATTTTACGACGAAGCCTGCAAGAAGTTGTGTAGCGGTAAAGACCTTACCGAAAAACGTGCTTGTGGAAGTGGAAGTCGTTGCGACTTTATAAAGAAATATGGAATAAGAAAGAACCGCTCGGCATAGAAATGCCGAGCGGTTCTTTGGTTTCATAAAAGCTTCCAAAATCTGGGAAAGAGTCAAATATATAATCTTTCTACACTAAATTCTCCGTTGACGTTCAACGTAATTAAGTTTGCGCCCTGCAAACGATTGCTGTGATAAGAATTTTTGCCCGTCTTTAAGCCGTAAAAAAGCTGTACGCCACGGTAGTGTAAAAAGGCGTTGTTTAAGTGGTCGTGACCGTAGAAAATCCCTTTCGTCGAGCCGATCTCGACGACTTTATCAAAGAACGGCAGGTCCGTCGTTTGATGATCGGTTTTTTCGTTGATTTCTCCGTTGCCTTCGATTTCATCGGCTTGATATGCGTCTGCCGCATACGCCGTTTCTACCGTCGGGATATGGTAGAAAAGGAAATTCGGCAAAAGCTTTCCTTTATGCTTTAAGCTTCGAGCCGTCTTTTCATACCAAGCAAGGTGCGTTTTTTCAAACCCGTCCGTTTTAGAATCCATAAAGATGAGAGAGAAAACGGGGAAGTTTTGATAGGTGATGGTGTAGGAATAATTCCCGTAGGAATCTTCAATATTGCCTTCTTCAAAAAGACAATATTCGCTTGCCTCGTACGCTTTAGCTTGCTCCTTTAAGGGGACGTCGGAACGGTAATCGTGGTTGCCCATTACGAGTGCCCAAGGGGCGTTATAGCCATCCATGTACGAGATGAAAGAGTGTAAATGCCTTGTTTTGCTGTCGTTATCTAAATTGTCGCCGGTGCAAATAAGGAGATCGGGGTCGGCTTTTTCGACCGTTTTTTGAATCGCCTTCAACGCAATCGTTTCTTCCAAATAATTGGAAAATTGCACGTCGGTGATTTGTAGAATTTTGATCTCTTGCTCGTGAGCGATTAAAGTGTGGGTTTGTTTATCGATGGTAAGGCAGGAATCCAGCTTTGTGGGCTTAGGACTCCAAGCGCTCCCAGCGAATGCGGAGCAGGCGGCGACAGAGGAAGCAAGAACGCGGCTTAAAAGGTTAAATCCTAACATAGTGCCTCCAAAAAATATCAAATTTTTAGGTAAAAACAGTATTCACAAAAAATATCGTTTTTACAATCGCCGAAAAGAGAATGTTATCACTATTTACGCGAATGGTCTTTGTCCTCGCCGTGGAAGGGGTCTTTGTTATTGTCGAAGGAAGGCGTGATGCTTTCGAGCAAGTCCTTCAAATATTTCATAGATTGATCGCGTAATTCTTCTTCGGTGAGATACGGAAAATATTGCAAAATCTCCGAAATAATTTTGTATTTACCAGGGGATAAATTTTTATCCTTTGCTTTGTCCTGCTCTTCTTTCGTGCATTTGGAAACGTTGATCGAGCAGGGGAGATCCACGCACAGCTCATTTGCGTATTTTTCAAGCTTTCCAAGCAATTTATCCGTTTTCTTATTCTTTGCGACTGCGCTGATGAAAAGGTCTGCTTCCGCTTGGAAATACCCAGCTTTTTCATAGGCGTTGATGATTTTTTCGAGCGCCTTTTCCGCCTTTTTGCCCTTGAGCTTTACCCCCTTGAGCGTAAGCTTTGCATCTTCGTTCAAATAGTCTACGTCGTTGACTTGACCAAGACGATTAATTTCCAAAGCAACGGACGGATTCACGTCCACGTACACCGTTTGATAGTTCTCGTGGTAGAACCCGAAAAGGGTGCTAAATAAGATGGCAATCGCCGCAAAACAAGAAACAAGCGGCACCCAAAGCTTACGTCTTCTACGAACTCTTTTTTTCGATTCAACGCGTACATGGGTGTTGGCAAGCTCCTGTTTTGCTTGCGCAAGGATATCGTTTTTTAAGCCATCGCGGGGGGTAAGCTCGGCGCTTTGTTGATATAAGCGTTCAAATGATTTGTTTTTCATTGCTTTTCCCTCCTTTGATATGCGTTTTTCACTTTTTTAATTGCGTTGTTGTACTGCCAGCGGACGGTGCTTTCTTTCCCATCTATCAGCTGGGCAATTTCCTTGAATTTTAGCTGGTTGATTGCGTGCAATAGCAGGATTTGGAACTCCTTTTCGTCCAAAATCGACTTGGAAAGGGCGATGATGCCGCTTTCGTCGGGAAGATCGGGATCGGGGGAAGAAAGACCTAATAGGTTGGTCGTTTCCTCGTCGGCAAAGTCCACGAACACGTTTCTCTTTTTCTTTCGAAGTATGTTCAAGCAAACGTTCTTGGCGATGGTGTAGAGCCAATTAAAACCGTTTTTGCCCCGAAATTTATCCACGTACCGAACGGCGGAAAGATAGGTCTCGGACAATGCGTCTTCGCTATCCTGCTGCGTTCGAGTAAAGGTGTAGCAAAAAGCATAGAGGGGCTTTGCCGTAAGAGCGTATAGGGAGTCTAAGGCAGCGCCTTCGCCCTGCCTTAAACGAACCAAGTATTCATCTACCTTTTTACTGTCGATGAATCGCGACATATCTTACTCCCAAACGATTGCCGATATCCTTTTTGCAATCTTTCAAAAATTATTTATGATGTTTATCCCCAAATTCCTTTTGACGGTTTTCGCCTTCCGTGCGGTAGTCTTTGCGAGCGTCCTTGGACGCCGCTTTGAACTGCGCGCGAATTTCCGCTACGGCGTCTTGGAACGCCTTTTCAAGCGGTTTCAAGCCTTCATAAAGCAGGGAAAGCTGTGCTTTAATGGCTGCCTTTTCTTCTTCGGTGAGGAGATTTTTCAACGAGTCTATCAATTCCTTGACTTGCGCTCGGAGAGCGAAAAGCTCTTCATGCTCCGCTTTGAGCGCATCCATTGCCGCACGGTATTCGTCCTGTAAGCTCACGGCGATTTTGTCTACGTGCTTATCTGCTTTAAGGAGCTCCAGCCATTCCTTTACGGACATATTCAAGACTTCCTCTTCGCTAAGCTCGGGGAATGCGTCCAAAACACGCATCACGATTTTGGTATGACCCTTTGACAGCGCCCATTCCGCCGCTTTATCGGCATATTTATCAAGCGTTTCACGGGAAACTTTCCCGTTAATGCCGTTATTAGTAAAGTAATCACGGATATTTTTGTTGATTTTTTCTTCCAATTCTTCGTCGCCCTCTACGCCGATATAGACGGTGTCCGTGTCCCCGTTTTCATCGAAATAGCCAAGCTCGGAAGCGGTTTCCGTAAATTCGACGCCTGCTTCTTCAATGCTCATACCTTCCAAGGTGACCATAGAAAGGACCACTTCGCCATCGTCGTTTGCCGCGCTTGCGGAAAGAACTTCGCCGTTTTCATCCGCAATCAAATCGATTTCGGGGTTGATGCGCAGGGTGACGTAGCTATAATCGGCTTGCGCCGTGTCGGAATCCTCTTTTTTAGAGCAAGACGCAATGGTCGCACAGCCGAGCGTTGCAACGAGCAACGTAGAAATAATTCTCGATATTTTTTTCATAATTTCCTCCGTATTAGCGAGTTTTCATGCAAGAAAATCGTAAGCGCTATTCGATGCCTTGCATAATATATACAAACGAGCAAGGCGTTTCGTTGGGAAATTTTGAAAATTTCTTGAGTATTTTTTTAACGGCGAGAAAAATTATAACACAAAGTCCGCAAAAATTCAATAGGGTTTAGAAAAATAGGGAAGAAAAACACGCCCGTGAGCGTTCGCTCACGGGCGTGTTTCCTTTTGTTTTAAGCGTGGATTATTCTTCCGTTTCAACGGTTTCTTCTACCGTTTCTTCCGTAGCCGCAACTTCCGCTTCGGGAGCGTCCGTAGCTTCTTCGTCAAGAATAACCAATTCGTCCTCTACGTCCTTGTTTGCGTTTTCATCGATATGCAAGGTCTTTTTAACGCCTTTCTTCAATTTACGCCACAAGATGATGAAGGTAGCGCCGCAAGCCACGACGATTGCCGTGATCGAGGAGAGCAATGCCGTCGTAGCGGCAGGGTCAATGTACAATAATTTTAACAACATATTTTTTTACCTCTTTTGAGTTTTTTTATTCGCAAGGGAGCGCAAGATGTAATCTGCGCCGACTTTTGCCGCCGAGCCGTGATTGAAGATCATATTTTGATGGGTGTCTTCAATAACGTTCTTGTAATGCTCGGCATTGTCCGAAAGATTTTGCAAAATTTCGGGGAGCTTGTGTACTTCGTCTTTTTCAATCGCAACGCCGATTTCGTTTCTAAGGGAAATTTCCACGGGCGTATGCTCGATTTTCGTATAGTTAGGGTTCGGGCATTTCATCTTCGTATTGACGAACACCGCAGGACGGTTTGTTGCGAAACAGAATTCCGTTGCGACGCCCGACCAGTCGGTGATGAGTACGTCCGAAGAATAGATGGATTTATTCGCCGAGAAGTTCAGCTCGAAGGTGAGCTTGCTTTCATCGTAATCCTTATAGCGTTGAATCAAATCGTCAAGCGCAGAGCCGAAACGCTTTGCATATTCGGGGTGGGGACGAACGGTGATGTGGTTGCCGTCGGCGTACAACGCCTCGATGATTCCGTCAATGCAGGAATCAAGCAGGTTGTCTTCTTGCCAAGAGGGGGCAATCAAGATTTCCTTTACGCCCGTATCCTGTTTTTCGGCATTTGCCTTATCGCCTTCCACTTTGAGCATATCCGCAAGAGGATAACCGAAATGAACAAGGGTCTTTTCTTTCAAATTGTATACTTTTTCCGTCGCGCGGACTTCTCTTTCCACGTGAGGACCGGTACAGAAAATCGTATCGAACGCATCGAGCGCACCTTCGCGGAAACTCATGTGTACGCTCATCATATCGTGAGGCACGTACACGTATTCGATATCCGATTTAATGAAGGAGCGTTTGAGATAGTACTTATTCAAATCGGGAGTGGTCATTACGAACATATCCGTTTCGATAAGCATCATCAAGGTCGCCGTCTTTTTCAAGGAAACGTAATAGGGCTTAATGCGCGGTTCGTCTTTCGCTACTTCGAAAATTACGTCGTTAGGGTCGTTCGTAATGTAGTGAATGGACAAATTCGAACGGCGCAACAGCTCGGCAATCAAATCCTTATAATACTTATAGAACCCGCTCTTTTCCGAATAGAATACGACGTGTTTATTGACGATATGCTTAAAGCGTTTCAAATCCGCTTTTTCGCGTTGTCTATTCGCCTTGTATTCTTCGCTCTTCTTATCTTCCGCGCCGAACGCTTTCATTTTTTCAAGCGCCTCACGGCTCTTTTCGAGTGCGTCGTAGTCCACGTATTTCTTCGGGTTGATCGCAACGTTCAAAAGATACATTTGCGCAATCGAAAGCAGGTTGCTCGCAATCCAATAAATCGCAATGCCTACGGGTACGCCCAAGCCCAAATACAAGGAAAGGGCAACGGAAAGAATCATAATCCCGTACTTATTCGCCGCGCCTTGCTCGTGTTGAAGCACGTTGGAAAGGTTTTGCGTGTGGCACATAATCCACGAGGATGCGCCTGCGAGAATGGGAATAAGCGTGTACCAGCCCCACGTACTCGTGGGTACAACGGAAAGGTTCATACCCAAGAAGCTTAAGTCGAATGCGCCGACCTTCGAAGAAAGTCTTGCCATGGTCGCAGGGTCAACGCCTGCAATCACCGTGTTTGCGTTCAACGTACCGTCTTGGAAAGCTTCCACGATTTTCAGCTGGAAGGAATAACTCGACGTATTGAGATTCAAGTGAGTCGCCAACGCTTCAATCGTACCGTCCGATGCACCGAAAAGGAAGGTGAGCGGATGATAGATGATATGCACAACGCCAAGCAAAAGCAAGATTTGCAAAAGAAGGGGAATAATCGAAAGCATGGGATGATAATGTTCCCGCTTGAAAAGCTTCATTTGCTCTTCTGCAATCAAGTCCGATTGGCCTTGGTATTTTACCTTTAAGTTGTTGATTTCCGGTTGGAGCTTGACCATTTGAATGGAGTTCTTTTGAATCCAAATCGAAACGGGCAAAAGGACGATTTTCGTCGCTAACGTGAAGAGCAGGATGGCAAGCCCGTAATCCTTCACGAGCATCCAGCAGCCCTTCATGAGCATACCAAGCGGTAGACAAACGTAATAAGTGATAGTATCCATTATGTCAATCCTTCAATGAAAATTTATACAAAATTAGTGCGCGAACAAGGGATGATCTACGTGTACCGTAGAAGCGATGCTCCAGCTATTCTTGAAATCACGAGCGTTGCCCTTGATTTCATAGGTGATGGAGTCGTATTCCGTAAGGGACTTGTTGCGTCTTGTCCAAACGAATTCACGGACAGGGTACGTACCCGTTGTGTTATAGGCTTCTGCAATCTCGAAGAAGGAATCGCCAAGCACTGCTCTATCGTATACCAAGCCTTCCGATTGGAAGATGGTCGCCCAAATGTTGGATACGGACACGGGTGCGTCGGAGATAGCCAAAGCGGTATCCGCTGCGCCTGCGGGCTTTACAAAGCAAGCCGAAAGCATAGGCTTGGAAAGCTTTTCGTGACGGGCGTCGACTACGCCGTGATCCGCCATAATCACAATCGTCGAATTGCGATAGATATCGGGGGATACTTGCTTCATATTATCCAAGTAGTCGATGACAAGCTCCATGCTCTTTTTCGCATCGCTCACTTTAATCGACGAATCGGTTTTCTCGAATGCGTTGTTGCCTTCCTTTGCGTGACAGCCGCTGAAATGGATGAACGAGAAGTTCTTTTCGCCCTTCGTCGTGAAGTTTCCATCGCTCTTCAAGATTTCTTTGTGTACTGTCTTCGTATCGTAATGATAATTCTTTTCGCCTTGCAAATCGTCGCTTTCGTAATAGATGAAACCGTTGAAGGTCTCCGAATCGATATTGCCCACAAGGTCCTTCATAAGGAAGGGAAGGCTGCGATAGAGCGCCGTTTGCGCCAAAGTCGTGCCGAATCTCCAAGGGCGGCGGACCTTCGTCACAACCGTGTCTTTATCCGTTTCCATCGCATTACCCACGTATTCAGGAAGCTCGTTTGCGTTGTAATAATCATAGTAAGATTCGCTGTAAAGATGCACGTTATAGCCGTAATCATCGTGCAGCGTATTGAACGTTTGGTTTTCGTTATATACACGCTTGAAGAATTCTCTTTGCGAACCGTTGTCGTATTTCATACCCGACATCATGTACGCAACGGAAGGGAAGGTGTAGCCGTACATAGAAACGAAATCCGAGTAGTAGGTGAAACCGTCGAGTTTTGCGAAAAGCTCGGGATATTCTTCCATCGCCGGTTCTGCATAAAGCAAACCGTCCATTCTGTCTACACAGATGAAGATAACGTTTTTATCGGTTGCGACTGTGTCTATGTCCTTATAGGTAAGGAAACGAGGTCTGTCTTCGTACTCGCCATAGATTCTATCGATTGCCGATTTGAAAGGACCTTCCTTCGTATTCAAGGTGGTGATTGTGAAGTTCATAAGCTGGGTCGCCGAAACCGCAATTGTAAGAATGAGCGCTACGAGTTTGACGATGTTGCGAAGCTTGACGAACTGGAATACCACAACGAAAGCGATGATAACAATCAACCAAAGCGAAGTGTTCCAAACGTAGGTGAAGGTGGGGATTTTAGAATCCATACCGTCGCCGGCAAGAGAGTTCATATCGCCGTTGAGGTAGTTGGTTTGCAAGAAAAGCATGAGCAGTATCCCAAAGACGAGGGGGTACACAAAACGGTACACCACGTCGGGGATAAAGTAGAGCAAACAAAAGAGCAGAATGGAAACAAGCAAAGAGAAGCTGCCCAAAATCCCGATAAATTCCTTAGCTGAGAAGGAAAGCTCGCTGATATTATTGCAGTATATTTCGTAAGGCGCAACGACGAAGACCATCGCAGGCAACATAATCGAAAGCAAAATAATGGCAAGCAAACGGGAGTTCTTCGCCTTGAAATATCTCTTTACCTTGCCGCCTTTCTTTTTCTTGGTGGCGGTAGCCTTTTTAACGGGCGCTTGCACCGTCTTCTTTGCTTGAACTTGGGGCTTTACTTCCGCCTTTGGTGCTTCCGCTTTTGGCGTGACGGCGTTGGTTTCAACGTCCGCCTTGACTTCTTTCGCTTTCACGTCCACGTTCATTTCTGCGTCTGCTTTGATTTTGTTTTCTTCGTTTTCTTTTCTCATTTCAGACATAAAAATCTTCTCTTTTTCTTCTATTGAGCCGTTTAGCCCTTAAAGGGCTATTCTACACTCGTCTTGCATTATAGCACTTTTTATATGCTTTGTCAACGAGAAAGCATTGTTATGAAAAAGATAAATTATGGAAATAAGACTTTTTTCGGGGTAAAAACCGACAAAAAATCACAAAAAAAGCCCCTTGAAAATCAAGAGGCTTTTACTTTGTAAAAGAAAATTATTGATGTACGTAGACGAGTTTGCCGCCTGCAATGCGGGATTCTTCTGCGCAAATCCCCATCAAATGGCTTTCTACCGACGCTTCGAGCGAGGTTTCGAGTCCGCCCTTACCGCAAAGGATATCGTAGAGAGTTCTGATGATGAAAATGTCGCCACCGCCGTGACCATAGCCTGCTTCCGCTAACTGATTAGCATCGTATTTTTGCGTTCCGTTTGCGTAATGGGTCACTTCAAGGGTATTGGGGATTTCGTCCAAAACCATTTCGCCTTCCGTGCCGTGGAATACGATTCTGCGACCGCCCATAGCCGTGAAGCCCGTCATAGACAAGCTTGCCTTTACGCCGTTTTCAAAGCTCATTTGCGTAAGCTGATGATCAACGACGTCGTTGTCGCAACGGAATACGCATCTACCGTAAGGACCTTCCTTGATTGCCTTCCAAAGCTTGTCTTCCGTCAAGGGAGCTTGGGTAAGTACGTTGAAAGGCCAAATGTCTACGGGGCAATCCCGTTCGTGCCATTTATCAATGTAAATGCGCTTTGCGCTGAAAGCGCAGGTGTCGATATGGGGGCAGGTTGCGCAACGATCCGTCGAGCCTGCGGGGGCGTTTTCTTCCTTGAAATAGGTCAAATCCCCCACGGAAGAAACGCTCGTGCATTTCGAGCCTGCGTAGTATTGCAGCAAGTCCAAATCGTGGCAGCATTTTGCCAAAATCATGGGTGCGGAGCATTCCAAATTGCGCCAGTTCCCACGTACGTAAGAGTGGGCTTGGTGCCAATAGCCAACTCGCTCCAAAGCCTCGATTTGCACAAGCTTCCCGATTGCGCCTTGATTGAGGAATTCCTTTGCTTTGACAAAGGCAGGTGCGTAACGAAGTACGTGACAAACGAGTGCTTTACCGCCGTATTTCTTTTGTGCGGCGAGCAACGACTCGCATTCCTCTCTGTCGTCGGAGAGGGGTTTTTCCACCATAATATCATAGCCAAGCTCAAACGCCTTTAAGGCATGGCGAACGTGGCATTTATCGGGCGTAGTAATCAACAAAATGTCCGCGCGTTTTTCTTGGAAAAACTCGTCTTCGTCCAAAAAACAGTTTTCCTCACTGACGCCGAATTTTTTTCCGTAAACGTCCAAGCGTTCTTGCAAGGGGTCACAAAGGGCAACGATGTCAAATTTGTCTTTTGCGTCGTTAAGCTGCCAACCGTATGCGTTTGCGCCGCGTGCGCCGACGCCGATGATAGCAACTGTAAAAATTTTCTTTTCCATACTATTTTTTCACTCCTTAATCATTGGATTGTCTACATTATACCGCATAAAAAGCCGTCCGTCTTTTCAAAGTACGGCAAAAATATGTCAAAAATTGATATTTTTTGGAAAATCAGGCGCGGGGCTTTTGACGAAATTCTTTTTTATAGGCGCGGTAGAAGGTGTTGGGAGAATCGAAACCGCTTTCGTATAGGATTTCAAGCACCGAGCGTTCGGGGGATTTTTTCAAAAGGGCATGAGCGTATCTTGCGCGCATACGATTGACGTAAGCATTCCAATTTTCAGGCAAATATTTATGCAAAATGCGGGAAAGATGTTCGTGGGAATACCCGAAAACGTCGGCGATTGTACGCAGAGAAAGATCTTCTTTTAGATGCTCTTCCACGTAGTTCAAAAGCTCGCTCATAAGCGCGCCTTGTTTATCCGTTTTCTTATCAACGAAGGGTACTTTTTCCGCAATCTCCGAAAGCAAAATTTTCACCGCACCGCCGAAAGTCTCGTACCTGCCCCCATCATTTTTCCGTTTTTTCGAGCAAAGCTCGTGTAAAGTCGCCAAAAGCTCGAAATTATGGAAGGGGAAAAAGGCGGGGGGACGTTTGTCGCCAAAAGCGGCAAAAACGTCCTTAAAATACTCCTTATCCCCAAGCAAAACGTAAGCGGGGGCGTTGGAGGTTTCTTGATAGGAGTGGGGAATAAAACTATCGGAAAAACACGCCTCGCCCGGCTGCAAAATTCGCTTGATTCCGTTGACGGTCACTTCCTGCGGATCTTTTTCGGCAAAGAGAAACTCTACCGCACCATGAAAGTGCAGCAGGGTGTCCTTGACGGTTCTATGTTGGAAATGGAAATAGCGGTTTTCTTCCGCTTGCAATTCATAAAAGCTCATACGTCACCTTTTTATCAGTATAACACGAAAAATACGTATTGTCAATATTTGATATTAAAAATATTTTTCCTTTCTCAAAAAACCTTGGCTTTGCGAAAAAGCGCAATAGGGCGTAGAAAGGGCGAAAAAATCATAGCCGTATTATTTCACGAAAGACAGTCAATTTTCGCAATAAAGGGCAATTCATGGGCAAAAACGAGAGATTTTTGTGGATAATTTGAAAAAGTTTTGTTAAAACGCTTTTCTTTTTCTTTATTATATGTTATAATATAGGCAAGAATTTTCCCTTTTTGCATAGCAAAAAAGGGAAAGGATAGAAGAATCAGGAGGCAGTTTCAACTATGGCGGAAAGAATTGAAGCCGAATACGGCGCCGAGCAAATACAGGTACTCGACGGTTTGGAGCATATCCGTAAACGTCCGGGTATGTACATTTCTTCCACGGACGCAAAGGGTTTGCATCACCTTGTCCACGAAGTCGTGGATAACTCGATTGACGAGGCGTTGGCTGGATATTGTACGCATATCGAGGTATCGATCAACGAGGACGGTAGCTGTACGGTACAGGACAACGGGCGCGGTATCCCTACGGACATTCACCCCAAGGAAGGGGTTTCCACGCTGGAAGTCGTATTTACGAAGGTCAACGCAGGCGGTAAGTTCGGCGGCGACTCGGGCTATAAAGTTTCGAGCGGCTTGCACGGCGTCGGCGTAAAGGCGGTAAACGCGCTTTCCGAATGGTTGGAAGCGGAAGTTTATCAAAACGGTCACGTCTATAAGCAGGTGTACAACCGCGGCGTGCCCCAACGCAGCGTGCAAATCGTAGGGGATACGGATATTACGGGTACGAAGGTCACCTTCCTTCCCGATGCCGATATTTTCGAAACGACGCTGTTCGTTTACGATACGCTCAAAGGCAGACTTCGCGAACTCGCCTATTTGAATAAAGGACTTCGCATTTCGCTTGAAGACAAGCGCGAAGGGCAACAACAAAGCGACTCGTTCTGCTACGAAGGGGGTATTTGTTCCTTCGTTGAGGAACTCAATAAGAGCCGTGACGAATTGCTCTTCCCTGCGCCCGTGTACTTTGAAGAACAGGAAGAAGACACCGTTTGCGAAGTGGCGATTCAGTACAACGAATCGTATAACGAAGTGATTTACAGCTATGCTAACAACGTCAACACCCGTGACGGCGGTACGCACGTAGAAGGCTTAAAGCTCGCGCTTACGAAGGTTATCAACGACGCAGGGCATAAGCTCAACGTTTTGAAGGACAGCGAAAAGCTTTCGGGCGAAGACGTGCGCGAAGGGATCACGGCGGTTGTTTCCGTAAAATTGATCAACGCACAGTTTGAATCGCAAACGAAGGACAAGCTCAACAACTCGCATATCCGTGTATTCGTGAATAAATGCGTGACGGAGCATATGTCGACCTTCTTGGAAGAAAATCCTTCGGTTGCAAAGGAACTCGTCCTTCGTTGTATCACGGCGCAAAAAGCGCG
>JAZORL010000178.1:0-16072 GCA_045656625.1 Candidatus Scatosoma sp.
CACGACTTTATTTACAATTTCTTGCATAAAAGTCGTGTCGTGGTGGGCAGAGGGGGATTCGAAGCCCGTCACCCTTTTCAAAGCCCCTTATTTTCAAGGTACTTCGCGACGCACCCCACAAACGCTCCAAGGCAACTTTTCACCATTATTCTAAACCCTGATTAGCGAAATGCTGAAATCATTTATTTTTAAATATTTGCATCTTCTGTCCTATACATTGTTACGCCGTTTTTTGAATACCCCACTTTTCATACTGACCAATGCCCGATGTACCTGCATATTGCACCGTAACCGTCAAAGTATTGCCGTCAATTGAAAAATCCGCCCACGAGCAAGGTTTGGAAGTTTTTGCATAGGCATATGCAGACTTATCATATGCTTGATGAGGTTCTCTTGTTTGCGATCCCGCAGGACCGTTCACAACGTAAATAACGCCACTGGGGTCAACGGAATATTCTACCCCGTCCACAGTCGCAAAGGTTTCCTTTGTCGCTACGCCTTGCGCATTGATAGGATAGGTACGTGAAATAGTATGGTCGTGTCCTTGTAAAACGACGTCCACACCGTAGGTTGCAAAAACCTCGCTCAACTGTTCTCTAACCGCCAACGCAATAGTGTTTTGATCAGGATTAGATCCCCATTTCCCTACCGAATACATAGGATTATGCATACTAACAAACGTCCAAGTTGACGTATTATTTTCCAGTTCTTCCACCAACCAATTATACTGTTCGGATCTTAATTGATTTCGCCCCGTTAAATCGTTGGTGTTGAGCATGATAAATTTCGCATTGCCGTACACAAAGCTGTAAAAATACCCCAAGTTTGTGGATACCTGTTTAGGAATTTTATTGTGGAAATGCTTATACGTTTCATTGGAACCGTTCAAATACGTCGTTTCATGATTCCCCGAAATCGCCATCATAGGAATTGTAGACAAATACGAAAAATTGCCGTGCAACATATTCGTCCATTCACTTTCATATTTAGATTGTTCAACAACGTCGCCCGTATGCAAGACGAAATCATTTTTTCCCACAACGTTAGACAGCAGTCTTCCAAACGTATCCCCTGTCGCGTCGGACATTTGCGAATCGCTCACGTGCGCGAAAGAAAATGCCGTGCTTGTTAAATCTTTTGTTTGTATCGTTACCTCCGACGTACCGACGTCTACGTATTTATCATACGCACGATACGTATACGTTTTACCGCCCTGCATCGGCACTTCCGTTTTGACAACGTAATAGGTAAATCCTTTCCCATTCGTTTGGTAAGAGCTTACTTCCTCCACCGTTGCATCATACTCTTTATATTTATCAGAAAAACTATCTCCTTCCGCAACTTGAAGTACAGGACGCAGCGGACGGTTCTGCGTATTATACGTAAATCCGTATACTCCCTTTTCAGTATCATATAACGTTACAGTCAAAGAGGTAGGCGTATACGGGATTTTTTCTTCCTCAGTGTATTCTCGCAATGCATCGCCGTAAACGAACGTTTCCGTACCTACTTTACCGCATATACAAGATTTATAATAAACGGCACTCGCGTCTTGAGTAGCCTCCGAGTATAAATATTTACCCTGAGGATTTTCTTTGGAAAAGTCATGACCGTTGCTTACAACTGTTTGGAATGTATTAAAGTCATACCCCTTTTCACCGCAATAAATGCAGGATTTATAATACGTCCCCGCGTGAATGCAGTCACCTTTTTCAATCGCATATTCATCCGATGCAATCTCCGCCGTAAAGCTGTGTCCGTGCCCTCTGCCCACGAAAAACGTCTGCTCGCCTTTTTCCCCGCATTCACAGCTATAATAGTAAAATGCAGGCGCGGTACAAGTAGTTGCCGTCTTCAAATATTGTTCCGCCGTATTTTTTTTATTATAGATATGGTCATGATCTGAATTATCATTACAAGCAGGTAAGACAATTACTATCGCAGCCATAGCAAGCGCCATCGTCTTTAAGATATATTTTTTCATCAATATACTCCTTTTACTCTTTTATCCACTTAATTTCCATAGGCGTAAGTACGATCGTTTCCTTTTTACCGTTCATATCGTAAAAATCAGTTGTCTGCGTATCGTTGCTGTTGTTGATAATAGCATATTTACCGCTGGTAGGATAGTAGTTGCACTCCGTCAAAGGATTACTTGAATAACATACGTTCAAATCTTTTCCACTTACATAACACATTGCTTTATAAAGCAGTCTTGCATTTTCAAACGAATACGGAATCCCCGTGATATAAAAGCTTTTGCCTTTGCCGTAATCGTTAACCGCCATCTTTACTTCCCCAACGTTTACGTTTCTCTTGAAACGGTCGGAGAATACGATATCCAGCACCTTCGCACTGTCCAAAGCATAGATATTTTTCTTATCTTCGCCATAATCAAACTTGGACATGTCTGCCGTTAATTCGTGTTCCACCTTTTGAATGTTATACTTATCCACAGACAGCGTATACCCAATTTCTTCGTCTACGCCTAATACATCCGCAAGCTGGAAATATCTGCCGTTTGCACTGCATGCCGTGGGTTCGCCCACACCAATAAACCCGCCGCCGTTGTATACAAATTCACGGATAGCGGTCTGCAATTTTTCATCCAGCCAATCCTTACCGCCGCTGAATGAAGTGTACGCGTCACCCGCATTGATGATAACGTCTATATCGCTAGGCACACCGTTTCTTACGTCATCAAACGACAAAAATTCAATATCTACGGGAAGACCTGAAATTGCTTCCAAAATACCTTGGTAAGAATAAATGGACTGATACCAAAGTTCATGTGCGACCATGTGGCTCATCCAACTTCTCTTTTTCCCCCACGCGTTGAGCAAGCCCACCTTCAATCTGCAATAGGGTTTTTTATTGTCAATTGCATCGTACACGGTACGGAATTCATCGGCGATTTCTTCCACGCGATCGATGAACGTAGGAAACTTCGCCGCCAAGGAAAGATACCCGCCAAAGCCCATACGGTCGAGGGGTTTTCTCATGTGCGCGCGTCTTGCCGTCATCCAGTTGCGGTTGAGTTCCGCCAATGCATTTTCTTCGTTACCGTCAAAAAACGTATCAGGGAAGAAGTAAGGTAAAAATCTGCCTTCGTGATATTTCACGTGCGGAATTTCCGACAACATACGTACGGTCACACCGCCCCCGACGCTGCCTACTACCGCGTCGAGGTTCATCTTGTGGAAATGTTCGCCATAAGGTTCACTCGCAATCCAATCGTCCCCCAAGAACATCATCGCTTCTTTACCGTGCTTATGGCAAATCTCTACTAATTCCGCCACCGTTTCACAAACAAAGGCTTCCATGTAGTCCATATACTTTTTGAATTTTTCGGTGGGAGTACGGAATATATTGTTGTAATGTCCGTTATCCACAAAATCCTCGGCCGTCAGTTTTATCCCCGTCTTTTTATAGAAATTATCGATATGTATGGGGTTTGCCGTCTGCGCGTAGCCAAACCATTCCACCTGCTTTTCCTTACCGAAGTTATTAAAAATCAAGGTAAATTGATACAGGAACGTAGTAAAACGCACAACGTCAGTGTCAGGATTTTCCAAACACCATTCTTCCATATGACGTTTGATATATTCTTTCGTATTGGGGAATGCAGGGTCGTACGTGAGTTGCTTTTCGCACGTCCATTCGTTGGTCAAATAGTTGTAAATCTGCACGGGATGCCACGTAATACGCGCCAAAAACGACACTGTATATTCGTGAAACTTCTTAACGTTGTTCACCGTAACGATACCCGTCTTTTCATTGTATGACCAATCGTTCACCAACGTCCCTTCCGTGCGGTCGTACACTTCCCATCTATCCAGATAGGTCGTATCGGGGTCGAATTCATCCTTTAAGAAATATTTCATAATTTCAATTTCGACCGTATTTGCGGTGGCAAGCGTACGTTCGGAAAGCAGGAAAATCCTTTGCGCTTCTTCCGGATGCAATCTCCCCCATTCGTTATCACCGCGCACGATAAAATAGGTATTGTATACTTTACCAAACTGTTTTGGATTATCAGGGAGTGCCGTACCGTCGCAATCGCGTACCGCATCTGCGCCCCATCTCTTAGCTATCTCTTTCGTCTTATCGCCAAGCGCGTTATCCGCAGGCAATGTAAATCTTCCTTTACTCATATTTTAATTACTCCTTTAAATCTATCATGACCACCGATAAGGGGCTTAACGTAAGTTTATTGGTTTCTACAACCGTTTGCAATTTGCTGTCTACGTATATGGCGTACTGTTTATCAAACCTAATATCTACGCTATGTAAATTATAATTGACAATAAATTGCGCACGTTTTCCGCCATATTCATAGGCTGTTGTCACAACGCTATCCGGGTGCAAATACGTTTTATTGTCTTCCAATAAAAATTTCTCTTTACCGCAATATACCCGTATAGGCGCAATCATCTTCCCGAAATGCAAAAAAACGTGCCCGCCATTTCTTTGCCATTCGTTTAACGTTTTGATAAAAGGCAATACAACCGATTTATCCAAACATTTCTCTTTCGGTTCGATATAATCACACCAAGCATACTGCAAATCACCGTTACCGTTCAGTACAACCGTCAACATATCCCCTGAAGTAAAAGAATACGCCAAGCGGTAGGTAAAATTACTTTCACTCTTTTCCAACATAGCGCAAATTTGATTCCCCATGAAATTATTCACATATTCGTGATATAAATATCCATATATGGGAATAGGCTCACCTATGTAATAGTTTAATTGAAAGCGGCTGTCACTGAATTGCAGCTGCGCCAAAAACGGCTCCGCCGCAGCCGATTCACATCCCAACAATACACCGCTTTTATGAATGCTTTCCAAGAGCTTATTCGTTTCTATCTGTTGCCATTTGCCGGGGGCAGGTACGTGTCCATGCTGATCGCTATAACAAAAGTACGGTCCGCCGCCATGATTTTGGTCTAACGCTTGTATGTAGTCAACCTTGGACGAGCAAATCTTTTCAAATTCCGTTTTGAAAATTTCTTTCGTCTGTTGACAAGCTGGACAAAAATCGTAACCATCGCGCTGTGACTTGCAAATACTGCTTTTCATCTCACCATTTGTATCCGTGCAAAGGCTGCTTGCAATGTTCAGCGTTTCAAAGCTTTCTTCGCAGGAATAGTTAGGATCGATATTGCTTTTCTGTGTCCAGCCAAAACCACTGCAATATACGCCCAACAGCATATCCCACCCATGCAGTTTCTCCGCAAAATCCTCAAATGCGCGCGCTCCACCGTAAGGTGGCCAAGCATATGGCGGCGCCCAAGGCGCGCTGCCTTCCCAGTGCATGAGAAGCGCCATCACCTTGCTTTGCGTAGTCATTGCAATTTCTTTCAAATAGGGCATTGCGTTTTCGTACGGGTATAACCCATTAGGCGATAAATCCGTATCGTTTTTACCGCGCAATGCGTACGCAACCACCAGCGGGGCTTGATTATACCACGCAGGCAGGTTAGGGTTCTCTTGAATTTTTTGTAAGCCGCTAGGCAGATGCGCCTGAAACCAGCGGTAATAAATATCCGCCGCTTGGTACCAACCGCCCTCAAAAAAAGAGAACACGCAATCAAAAGGCATGGTGTAATCCTGCCCATACGTAACGTCACAAAACGTGCGCATAAAGATTTTTATTTTATCATTTTGATAACAAAAATCAATATGCTTGGTCGTTCGACCTTCATCATGCATCCCTAAATATAGACCAAATCCACCCACCATGTATGCGATGAATTGCGCAAACACCATATTCGGGAAAATAGAGAAAGAGTTTTTACTAGGATATTCTGGCTCGGTATAACGAAAGGGCATACTCTCTCTGTACGCCATATTCGTCACTCTGCAACCTTCGTTGTAGGGGTAGATGATTTCCCCTACACCGCCTTGCTCGTCTTTTAATTTTTTAGGCACAGAAAAGGCCATCAATTCTATCCACTCTAACAAGTCGGACGTCTTATTTTTAATGTTCGCGCGGCAAATCAGCCCATTCTCTTGCTGTTGCAAACGAATATCAACGTCCAAACAATCGGAAACATAGGACGCAATATCCTGTTCAAAACGAACAAAGCGAAAATCCTCGGACGAAAGCACGTAACTCTCCCCCGTCCTTTTGCGAAGTTTAACACAAAATATAGGAAGCCGCCCATCGGTAATAGGCTGTCCGCGATATAAAACGTTTTCAATCTCGCCTCGCTCTACGTCAATTGCGACAACCGTTTCGGTGTGAAATATATATTCTGCCATATTTAAACCGTTTTAATTTTTATAGTGATAATTTCAAAAGGTTTTATGTTAAACGCGACCATGCCCCCATCTAATGAGAGTTTTTCTTCCTCTTTTTCATTCAAATCGCACAGCCAAACTTCCTTTGCCTGAGGTAAAGAAATTTGAACGTTCTTTCTCTCTTTATACGCTTCGTACATACGTAATACGATGCCATTTCCGTCTTCCGCTCGTTTGACAGTTTCAATGACAATACCAGGCGTTTTGCAATCCACATAAGAATACTCGCTCGGGAAACGCCCCATACCGTTTGCCTCGATCTTACGAACAAGGAAGGGTCTGTTTAAGAGGTAAGATTGTTCAACAATACCGCCGTTGCACCCGCTTTCCTTGTGAGGCAGTAACGAATACGTAAACGTAGGCACTGCGTCGCTAGCGCCGTCATAAGGGAAACCGCCCGATTTCACAATCGTCATAGACAGCTCTCCGTCTTGAACGCCAAATCCGTATTTGCCATCGTTTAACAATGCTACGCCGTAATTATTTTCCGAAACGTCCACCCATTTTTGTGCGGCAGATTCAAAACGAGCACTGTCCCAACTCGTATTATCGTGCGTTGCACGCTCTACGTGTCCAAACTGCACGTCATATTTGGCCTTTTCCGCCATCACGTCGAAGGGGAATACCACCTTCAACAGCTGGTCTTTTTCTTTCCACTCTACGTCCGTAACAAAATCGATACGTTCTATACCGTCTTCGTATAAATATACCTTTTGCGTCACCGTCGAATTGCCGTAACGCTTTGTGATGCAAAGCCCCGCGCGGTGTCCGTCTTGCAACAAAGCAAACCCCGCTTCCTTATCCAACTGCCATTGATTTTGCTTGTGGTAAGGTGTCATCTCCCAATTATGATATTGATACGGAGTATCTTGGTACGCAATCATCTGATTGAGCACTTTACCCTCTTTGACAAGCTCCCTTTGCGCGCGCTTGTCAAACAGCGAAGTAATTGCCCCTGACTTATCAAACTGCAAGGCATAACAACCGTTTTCAATGGAAAATTTTCCTACCTTTACGCTACTGCTTATGTCTTTTACGCTTTCGATTACTTTATAGCCAAAGGCAGGTATCTCTTTTGCTATATACGTTTTACCATCCACACAAACGGTACCATTTATTGTGAAAGAATTGGGGTTGAATACTAACCAACCGCCATTCGATTGCACCTGCTTTGCGATACCGTCTATCACACCGTCAACCATATCGGCGGCATCTTGAAAAATCGTTTCAAACTGCTTCGCGCTGTCTTGATAGACATCACCGATAGAAGAACCTGGCAAAATGTCGTGGAACTGATTAACAAGAAGCAACTTCCAATCCTTTTCCAACGTTTCTTGTGGATAATCCATACCGCAAAGCGCATTACCCATCACAGAGAACAACTCCGCATTTAACAGAGCAAACTCCCCTTTGCGATTGTTCATTTTCACCTCAGGCACACTCGACAACGTACCACGATGATATTCAAAATATAACTCGCCGTTCCAAACGGGTTTGCGCTGTAATTCAGCCGCATTTTTTTCATAATTTGCTTTAATTGTACGCACCGAATTGTGCAGACTTTCTATCTTCGCATTGGGCAGCCCCGCAACGCCTAATGAAAGGCGTCTTTGTCTTTCCATATCTTCACGCGTCGGACCGCCGCCGCCATCTCCCCAACCATAGCTCATGATGACCGTATCGGAAAATTCTTTTTGTTGAAATCTGTTCCACGTACCCAAAACAAACATGGGCATAATAGGCGCGGTATACGTCGTATACGTTTGGTCGTAAACGCCCGCACGGGGATCGCATTCACACGTGGATAAGAAATAGGCAAACACTTCACTGCCGTCTATCCCACGCCATTTGAATACGTCATACGGCATACGATTCGTATCGTTCCACCCAATCTTTGCCGTGATAAAAGTATCCAAACCACTCTTTTGCATGATTTGAGGTAAGGATGCTGAATACCCGAAAACGTCGGGTAACCAAATCAATTTACAGTCTTGATTGAATTCTTTCTTAATAAAGTTTTTACCGAATTGAATTTGCCGAACAAGACTTTCCCCGCTTGTTAAATTGCAGTCGGCTTCTACCCACATACCGCCGTCAATCTCCCATCTGCCTTCCAAAACTTTTTCTTTTACTCTGGCATATAAATCGGGATTGCGTTCTTTCAAAAATTCAAACAACTGCGGTTGGGAAGAGAAAAACTTGTATTCGGGATACTCGTCCATCAGCTTTAACACCGTGGAAAAACTACGTTCGACCTTTTGTTTCGTTTGATCCAACGTCCACAGCCACGCCACGTCAATATGCGTGTGCCCAATCAAATCTACCGTTGCCTTTTCACCGCTACAAGAATAATAATTTTCTTTCAAGAACAAGCTGGCTTCTTCCAAGGAACGGTAAAAGCCTTGCGAGTAGGGATTGCGCAAATCCAACAAGTTGAGCGCTTTTTCTAAAACGCTTGCCGTTTTTACGTAGTCGTTGCTCTTTTGAGCAAGCAACTTCATCGCCTGATAAGGCACTTCTAAATCGTAATACGTCTGCTCGATGCGCGCGTCAATATATTTAATGGAAAAATCCACAGGCAGGTATCGTTCGAAAGTGTGCGAATAGAAGAGCAGATACATTTCATGCTCTCCGTCTTCCAACAATACTTCCTTGTGATTGATGTCGATGCCCTGCACGAGTTTGCCGTTTAAATAGACCAGCCCTTGCGGTTTGATTGTTCCTGCATCCAAATACCGCTGAATATGGGTGTCTATGCTAAGATACGCCTTTTGATTTGCGTGTTCTTTATGAATGGAGAACTGCGCTTTGAACCAATAATATTTTTCCGTTTCATAAACGGTATAAGGCGCTTGAAAGGGTAGCCAATCCGTTTGTTCGGTTGGCAATGTCTGTTTGTCTTGTACGTTATCCGTATAAACTACGGGTAAAAATTGTTGTTTGGCGATACGCCATGCATTTAATTTGTCTAATACTGTAACCAGTCTTTCTTCTATGTTAGGCGTGATCATACTCTGCCTCTTTTCATCTCTTCTCTGTCTATTTTTGTGAAACGTAACGGTAACTTGGGACAGGCGTCTGTCCCAAGCCACCGACGTTTTTATTTACTTGTTATACGCTTTTTACCGCATACGTGGTGGAAATTTTCCATCCTTCCTTCGCCGCGCCTGCACCGTCTCCGCCTTGAATATAGACGTACCATTGTCCTTGCGTGTTGAGTGCAATATCCTCAGCCGAAATAACAATCTTCGTCCAAGCCTTTGCCGCTAACGGCGTCGAATCCTTAGAATCCGTCCAAGCACCGTTGCAATCGCCTGCCAAGTGGAAACTATAAACCGTGTCCGTAGGATTATACATCCAGAATACCAAATATTCATACCCTTCAGCCAAAGCGTCCGCAAGCCTATTTTTAGGCAACGTGCCAAGCGTGTTGGTGTTATTTGTGTCGATATAGTACTGCTCACGGGAAATGTTGTATACTTTACCGTATTCGTTGGTTTCGCCGCTATCCGCTCTTGCGCCCCATTCCAAAGCCACTTCCGTCTTTACTTCCGTTACGGCTACTGCTTTATAGCCTACGATTGCACCGATTTCCAAATCGTAATCCTTAGCCGTCGTCCAAACGGTAATTGCCCAATCGTCGCTGAAATATCCTGTGGAAACGTCAAAGGAAATCAAGCTCCAAGCGCCTGCAATAACGTTGTTCTTGCCATAACTGCTCGCAATGCTGTCAAAGTTATTTTTCCAATTTGTACCCCAACCGCCGTTTTCCGCATCGTCGGAGATATACAAATACCCTTGCGCGCTTGTGCTTCTTACGTAAAAATAGATAGTGTCATACTTAGCTACGTCGGGGAAATTAGCAAACTGAATGGATACGCTGCCGCCTACGCCGCTAGTCGCTTTAAACGTCGTGCCGTACACTGCGTCGGTAGAAAGCGCGCCCGATGCAGGAATGGTAGAACTCATAGCTCCGTCAGGGGAATGACCAGGGATTGCCTTTACGCCCGTTTCGTTGGGAACGTAAACGGTTTCGTAACCTCTGATTGCTTTAAGAAGTTTTTCCAGCTTTGCATAGTTGGTAACGGAAGCCTGCGCCGTTTCCTCTAATTCTCCATACAACGCCTCCGCCGAAACGATTGCGGCTACGTAGTTAATTCCCTCGGGCATCGTTACCGTTTCAGGAAGCGCGTCAATCGCCGTAATTACGTCTTCAGGCATCGTCTTTGCAACCTCTTGCCATTGCGCAGTAAGCGTCATTTCACCCGTGATAGGCGTATCAAAATTCCACTTCTCTTCCCCCTTGAACCAACCGAGGAATACGTAATTATATTCTTCCGAGGTCTTCGTAGGCGTTTGAGGAGGGGTAAGCGTTCTGCCTTCTACAACGGATACCGCTTCCATAGCGTTGCCGCCGTTTGTATCAAAGCTAACGGTATATTCCGTGAAATGGCTTACCGTAATCGTTTCAGGAAGGGTATAGTCTTGATTTCCGCCCATATTAATAAACAGCTTTTCCGCTTTATCCGTCAAAACATTTACGTTCTTATACGTACTGCTGTTTGCTTCGCCCGCAAGGTAATACGACTTCGAAAGCGTATTAAACTTAACACTTACGTTTTCAAGCGTTGCCGTTCTGATCGCAAATGCCAATACATAAGAGCCAGAGGCTACCTTAACGTTGTCAAAGGTTACGTTTTGAATCTTCGCGCCGTCACCGATTGCACCGAACAAGCCTTGACCGCCTACAACCGTTAAGTTGCTGATGGTATAACCGTTCCCTTCGAATGTGCCGCGGAAACCGCTTGCCGCCTGCCAGCAGGGGTTCGTGCCCGTAATTTCTACGCCGCTCGCGTCAATATTGTCAGCCAAAACGTAATAACCGTACATTGCTGCCGCACCGCTATCACCAGGGTCACCCATATATCTTACGGAAAGCAAGTCTTCCGCCGTTTTGATAAGCTTGTCGATAAACTTCACTTCAACAACGATGGGACATTCTACTTCGCCGATGGCATATACAACGGAAAGGGTCAAAATGTAAGGTTTCCAATCCCCCGAGGGCTGTTCGTATTTATCCGCCGCAAAGGAGTAAACACTGCCCTCGTTGGTGTAGGCGATATCTACCACTTCCCCGTCTTTTGCCGCTACGTAATTGCCGTCCTTCATACGAATGATTTGCTTCACCGACTTGATTTGAACGTCTTGTGCGCCGATTACAAATGCGGAAAGGTCAACCCCTAAGTTGTTTGCGTCTACGTAAGGGGATTGATAATTCATTGCATAAAAATCAGCCGCGTCACCGCACTTACATACGTAGTTCAGCTTTTTCCAGTCGCTTGCATCATCCACCCAAGCATACGCGTGCTCTACGGTGATATTCGCCGTTTTTTCCGTACCGTTGATGGAGTCGGTGCTTGCGATGGAAAGTTTTACCGTGTAAGATTTTCCTGCCGCAAATTGATCCGCCGTTACTTCCGTGTCCCCTTCATAATATTTCACGTCGATGGGCGCATCGGGAACGTTGGAAAGCGCAGAAATCGTGGGAGCAACTCCGCAAGTCGTCGCATACGTTTCTTCTACGTTCGTAATTTCCGCTTGAATTTTGGTAACGGTGATTGCAAGCTCGAAAGAGAGTTTGTCGAACTTTACAATCAGCTTCGTATCGCCATTTGCAAACGCCGTTGCGCCTGCCGTTTGATATTCATAAGTCAAAAATTGATTGTCAATCACTTCCCCTTCGCAATTTGCGCACTTGTATGCAACGGTCATACCCGTAGGGTCAAATTCTTCACCGATTGCATATGCAAGTTTGTTGGGTTGCGTAATGGCAATGAGTTCTGCTTGCGCAGAGTGGTTCGTATCATCCAATGCCCCTTCCGTAGAAGTAATTTCATTCTTTGCCAAGTCAAACAATTTCTCGCAATCGTGGCAGGTATAGTGTGAAATTACACCCGAGGTACTGCAGGTGCCTTCCGTTTCGGCGTGCAATACGTAATCGTGATCCGCCTTTTCAAGTACGGGAATTGCGCCAATTTCTTGCTTTTCCGCATTGAAAATTTTATCGCAATCTTCACAGGTATAATACGCCTCGTTGCCTTCTGCTTGGCAGGTTGCTTCTACAGCTTCGTGGGATACGTAAGTATGCGTTTCTGTTTCGTTGCCGCTTGGAGTTTGGTTCTCAGAAACATTGCCCTGCGAATTATTTGATGTGTTACACGCGGTCAAGGACACTGCTGCAAGCAACGCAAAACACAACAATAGAATTCTTTTTTTCATAATTTTCTCCTACATTATATTATTTTTTATGATTGCTTAACGGAATCGTTGCCGTTGAAGTCAAATTAGTTTTTGGGTAAAAAGGGCTCTGTATATTTCTCCCCTTCTTTCCACCCTGCAACCAGCGTCATATCTTGCGTAACTACGCCGTTTTCAAAATCCCATTGTTTCCCGTTATAAAGCCAACCGATAAACACGTATTCGCAATCCTGCGTGATTTTCGTAGGCGTAACGGGCGGAGATATCTTTTCCCCGCTCAATACGGATACGGAATCCATACTGGTACCGCCGTCCGTATCGAATTGTATCGTATAATAAATTTCTTTTACTTCACTGTCCGTTGCGTTTTCACCATCCGACTCGCTAGCTGTGTCGGACAAAGCCTCAGACGTTCCTTCGCTTCCCGACGACGACTTTGAAGAATCCTTTTCGGGAACAGAACAAGCGACGAATGCCGAGAAGGCCAAACTACAAATCATTGCTATAACGCCGATTTTTTTCATAATACTACTCCTTTATCTGCGATTCAGGGAGTTGGAAATGGAAACAGCCTTCAGGATAGTTTTCTATATCCTCAGGCGTACCCAGCGCGCCCTTATAAGCAAATACGGGGCATTCGTCCAAATTCGCCACAATGACCGTGATATTGTCATATAACGATTTCTTTTCCGAGAGGTAAGGAACTGTAGAATCATAATAACATTCGGTCAAATACTTTACACCGCTAATTTTAGAGATATCCAACGTAACGTTTCTAAAGACACAGTCAAAGGACGTTTCGTAGAACATTAAACCGCTGGTTGCGTATATGCTTTCCCCTGCAGTATATTCTACAAATTCAATCTTAACGTTTTCCACCGTCGTATTAAACACACGATTTGCAAACAAAGCAACCGCTGAGCCGTCCGTTTTACCCACCAGGCGAATACCCGTAAAGTTCACGTTCTTAATCGTCGCATGCGCAAGCGCACCGAAGAACCCGTTTTTCCCTACCGTCAAATTGGCAATGGTGTGTCCGCGTCCGTCCAGCGTACCTGCAAACCCACGGGAATTTTCCCAGTAGCTACCCGAGTTTTTCAAAGCAAGACCCGTGCAGTCAATATCGTTGATAAGAACGTACGTACCCAAAATTTTGCCATCATAACAACCTTCGTTTCCATAGGAAGCTACGGTATAATCTCTGCGGAGATAATGCAAATCTTCCGCGCTTTCAATAACCTTAGTCACGCTCGTGCAGTTAAATTTATACAAATGGCTTGCCGTCACCGCAATCAAAGCTTTCGCCGTATCGCCGTCCTTCCCGAACGTTGCCATAGAATAATCTTCGTTTAAGTAATACAGTACGTCAAATTCTATATTTTCGGAAAGCTCTGCAAAATATACTTTATCCAGCGTTAAATCGTAATAAGCCGTTGTATCGTTGCTTGTTAAATCCGTAAACGAGGATGTGTCCACAAACGCCAACGAGCAGGTAATGGTAACCGCCTTCGTTTCATCGAAAATCGGCGTCGCGGTAATGGTGACCGTGTCCCCATTTTCCACCGTTTGCGCAACCGTCGCAATCCCGCTTTGAATGGTGACGTTTTCATTGCTCGACGTCAGCTTTACAAAGCTGTTATCTACGGGGAATTTGTAGGACGTCCCCGACACCAAGCAGGTCGCGCTGTTTTGGAAAGTAACCCCTTGCGCACAAACCTGTTCGTAAACCGCCTTGGAAACGGGTACGCCTTTGACGAGCGACCAGAATTCCGTATCAAAAGATTGATAACGCGCCTGCGCGTTGGTATCTTCCGCAAAGTCAATCATCGCGTCAAAGCTCAACGTTGCGTTGGATGCTTTTTGCAAATCATCCGAACCGCCGATTAAAAACGTATTTTTGATAGAAGCATACTCACTGCCGATTAACTTGATAACCGTTGCCGTATTAAAGGTCGCATTCGTTACGTCCACGACACAGTTGGATACGTTCGCCGTAATTGTCGGTTCCTTAAATCCAAAGAACGTCGCACAGTAGGTATTGATAGAAATTCTGTCACTTTCGTAATGTTGCGCGCCTGCGCCCACAGAATCGTATTGTACGTATACGTTTTCCACCGTACCGCCGCCTGCGCCGCATACCAAGGAACTGTTTGCCGCAACGCTCGCTTTGGTGAAAGACAGATTCTTCACAACGCCTTCTACGTGGAGTACCCCAAAGATACTGCCAAGCTGTTGACCGTTATCGATAGAAATTCCCTCGATATTGTGTCCTTTCCCGTCGAATACGCCCCTAAAACCATACAAACCGCCGTTGGACCAATTACCTTCCACCGCCGCCCATAAAGAATCTAAGTCGGCGACCTTGGACTTATACACCCCATTATAAATGATATCATTTCCCAACACGAAATAACCATCCCAAAGAGCGGCGTCCGTTGCGTAAGCTTGCTTGGAGATTGCGGCAAAATTTTCAAAATCTTCTTTGGTATGTAAAATTTGGGTATACATATCCACGTTGAGTGCATAATCTGCCAAATTGGTTTCAATGACAAGCTGTCTACCTTCACCAAGCTCCGCCGCATAGGTGGGAAGTTTGGATTTATCCAACGTGATGGTTTTGCTTTGCATATCGTACGCGCCAACCGATTTTCCGTTGTATAATACGTCTGTTGCAATGCCGTTCAATTCGGACGTAATGGTCAACGCGGAAAGATTTTCCGTTTCGATGACAAAGCTTTCGGAAAGCGCAATTGTCGGGCGGCTGACCTCTACCGCAATGCGAACCGTGTATTCCTTACCGTCCATTTGGCATGCCCCTACAACGCACGTCGAGCCCTCGCCCACGGAAACAATTTTTGTTCCTTCCAGTTTCGCAATCGTAGTGTCTTCACTTTGCCAATCAAACGCAACGTTGGGAATTAATTTATTGTTTTTATAAACGGAAACGGTAGGAATAACGGACGTTGCCCCGCCCGCTGATAACGTGGACAACTGCACGTAATATCCGTCGTCGTTAAACCCGACGTTATTGCTCACCACCAAGTTAACGTCATTATGTTCCGTGACGGTAACTTCCACCGTTTGAAAATACGTTTCAGAACCGTTCATGACGGATACAACCAACTTGGTCGAACCAACTTTGAGCGCCGTAATCACCGCCGTATTTCCCATTTGAGCCAAGGAGACGACGTCGCTTGCCGCATCGCCGTCCACTGCCCATGCAAACACTGCGTTAGGAATATTTTCCGCTTCCGCAACCAACGTAAAGGTTTCGCCTATGCAAAAGGTTACCGCGTTTTGGTTTACGGAAAAAGCCGCGGGTTTTTCTTCCTCAGCTGATTCCGTCGGCGCACTGATTTCACTGTTGCCGCTGTTTTCAACGCTGCTGCCCTGTGGGGCGTCCCCTTTACAGGAACAACCCAACAGGCAGAATGCCATACATATTGTCAATAAAACTAAATACTTACTTTTCATTGAAACCTCTTTCAGAGTTGATTAAATACCCCAA
>JAZORL010000179.1:0-11208 GCA_045656625.1 Candidatus Scatosoma sp.
GGTATGAATATGATGAATATTTACACGGTAATGCGTGCGACGAAAGGTCTTTCCGAATGGGTGAAGAGTCTTGGAAACGCCGCAATGGAAAGGGGCGTCGTTATTTCTTACGATACGCGTAGAAAATCGGAAGAATTTGCAAAAGCGGCGGGTGGCGTACTCGCAAAAAACGGCATTAAGGCATACCTTTTCGACGACGTACACCCCGTGCCTATGCTTTCGTACGCGGTTAGATACTTAAATACAATAGCAGGGATTATGATTACGGCAAGCCATAATCCGAAGGAATACAATGGTTATAAGGTATACGGCGAGGACGGCGCGCAAATGTCTCCCGAGGATACGGCAAAGGTCGTTGCGTATATTAACGCAATCAGCGATTATCTTTCCGTAGAGGGCGACGAGGCTTCTTCGCTCATTGAAACCGTACCTCAAAAACTCGACCAAGACTATATCGACGAGCTTTCCAAGCTTACTTTGTCCCGAGAGGCGGTGGAAAAATGCGGTGCGAATTTGAAACTTGTCTACACCCCCGTACACGGCAGCGGTTATAAACCCGTTATGGCGATTTTAAGTAAACTCGGTATCAACGTGACGGTCGTGGAAGAACAAACGAAAAAAGATACCGAATTTTCTACGGTAAAAGTGCCGAATCCCGAATTTAAGGAAACCCTTTCGATGGGGATTGCGCTTGCAAATAAAATTGATGCGGACGTAGTGTTTGGCACAGACCCCGATTCCGATCGCCTTGGCGTTGCGCTCAAAGACGAGCAAGGGGAATTTGTTGCGCTTTCGGGCAACCAAGTAGGGATTTTGTTGCTGGATTATATCTTGACGAGATTAAACGAGGACAACGCAATGCCCAAGAATGCGGCAGTTGTAAAATCCTTCGTGACGACGGGTATGGCGAAAGCCCTTTGCGACGATTACGGCGTGACCCTTTACGAAACGCCCGTTGGCTTTAAGTTTATCGGCGAAAAGATTAAGCAATGGGAAAAGGACGGGAAACATACTTATATCTTTGGTTTTGAAGAATCCTGCGGCTATCTTCGCGGTACGCACGCAAGAGATAAGGACGCAGTCGTGGCGTCTATGCTTTGTGCGGAAATGGTTTGCTATTATGCGTATATCGGCAAGAGCGTGTTTGATAGACTGCAAGAAATCTACGCAAAATACGGCTACGTGCTTGATAAAAACGTTTCTATTCAGTATTCGGGCTTAAACGCAATGAAGGAAATGAATGCGGTCGTGGATGCTTTGAAGACGTTGAAGGTGGATGAGTTTGCAGGCGTGAAAGTGGAAGCGGTGCGTGATTACAGCGCAGCAAAACGCACGGCGGCAGACGGCAGCGTGAGTGAAATGGATATTCCTAAATGCAACTGCGTATATTACGAGCTTGCAGGCGGTTCGTTTGTGTGCGTGCGCCCGAGTGGTACCGAGCCGAAGCTCAAAATTTACTATTCGCTTAAAGGGAAAGACGAGGCGGCGGCAAACGCAAAGCTTGTGGAAATGCAAGCGTCTGTCAACGCACTTTTGGAAAAAGCAAAGAATTAAGTTCAAAAGCTCCGTGAAAACGGAGCTTTTCGTTTTGTTTGGTTAAAATATTTCGCATAAAAATCTTGCGAAAGAATCCCACAAAACTATGAAAGAATTTCTATTGAAAAATGTTCGCTTTATTGTATAATTACAATAAGGTAATATGTTCCCAAAAAAATAGGAAAGGAGAAAAGATTATGAGATTACCCGTATTAGATAAGAATTTTTATCCGATGATCAAAGCGCTTAACGATTTTGACGCGGAAGTCAAAAAGACTGGCAAACCCGTAGCAGTCACGCTTGTTGCGGAAAGAAGCGGCGGTTATAACTACGTATATAAATACGATGCATTGGCAGACGGTGTCAACGATGCGTTGAATTTCCGTATTGCGGAACGTTTGGCAAAGACGATTTTGTGGGTTGTAGGCGGTTTCAAAATTTCCGTTGCAGGCAGCAAGTCTATCTATGAATATTTGAAAAAAGCGTACACGATGGAAGGGCTTCGTGCATTTGACGTAGACTTTATGAGCGGCGTTTATGAAAAACCTTTCGAGGTGGAATGGCTTGAAGAAAGCGAAATTCCCGAGCAAAAGAATGCGTCCATTCGCGTGGGCGGTTATTTGGACGGTTGCCGTATCGGTTTCGACGCAGGCGGCTCGGATAGAAAGGTGAGCGCCGTTATCAATGGCGAAGTCGTATATAGCGAAGAAGTCCTGTGGAATCCCAAACTTACGCAAGACCCCACCTATCACTACAACGAAATTTTGACGGCGATGAAAACGGCGGCTTCCAAGATGCCCACCGTAGATACGATCGGCGTTTCGTCCGCAGGCGTTTACGTAGATAATAAAATCATGGTCGCTTCGTTGTTCATTAAGGTGGACAAGTCCAAGTACGGCGATTACGTAAAAAATATGTACATCAACGTAGCGAAGGAAATGAGCAAGGAATACGGCAAGGAAATTCCTTTGGAAGTAGCGAACGACGGCGACGTCACCGCACTTGCAGGGGCGATTGACTTGGAAGACAACGGCGTGCTTGGTATCGCAATGGGTACGAGTGAAGCAGTTGGTTATATCAATATGAACGGCGGTATCAACGGTTGGCTTTCCGAGCTTGCGTTTGCGCCCGTAGATTTCAATGAAGGGGCTATGCAGGACGAATGGAGTGGCGACTTTGGCGTTGGCTGTAAATATTTCTCGCAAGACGCAGTAATCAAGCTTGCGGAATACGGCGGCTTCAAGTTTGAGGACGGTTTGACGCCCGCACAAAAATTGAAGGTAATCCAAGCGCTCATGGAAAAGGACGATGCGCTTGCGAAGCAAATCTACGAGGATATCGGCGTATACCTTGCGCATACGATTCCTTTCTATGCGAAGTTCTACGATATCAAACACATGCTTTTGCTCGGCCGTGTAATGGGCGGTAAAGGCGGCGATATCATTCTTGCGACCTGCAAAGAAACGTTGGCGGCGGAATATCCCGAATTCGCTGGGCTTGACATTGGTTTGCCCGATGAAAACAGCCGTCGCGTAGGGCAGAGTATCGCAGCGGCTTCCTTGCCTGCAAGCAAATAAGAATTGACGGAGCGAAAAGGAGTTTATTCAAATGAAAACGTTTCAAAAGGTGACGGTTTACGTAGAAGGTAAGGGCTTGAAAAAACGCTCGATCCTTTTCGATGAAAAAATCAAAAAAATTGTAAAAGGCAAAGGCGTGAGCAAATACGCTGAAAAGATTGAATTGCCGAAGGGCGCAATCGTATTGCCTGGCTTTATCGATCAACATATTCACGGCGCTGGCGGTTCGGACGGTATGGACGGTACGTTGGAAGACGTTGCGACGATTGCAAAAACGATTGCAAGCGAGGGTACGACTTCTTTCCTTGTCACAACGATGACGCAAAGCCCCGAAAATATCACCAAAGCGTTGTCTGCGGTGAAAGAGTATAGAGAAAAGAACTCTTCGCTTGGCGCAAAGGTTGTCGGCGTGCATTTGGAAGGTCCGTTTATTGCGGCGGCGTTTAAGGGTGCGCAGCCCTTAGAATACGTTGCAGCTCCCGACGTCAAGGTCTTTGAAGAATACAATAAAGCGAGCGGCGATTCGATCCGTATTGTCACGCTTGCGCCCGAAGTATCGGGTGCGGACGAGCTTATTCGCTATTTGGCGAAGAAGGGGATCGTGGCGTCTATCGGTCATACGGGCGCAAAATACCCGAACGTGGAAAAAGCGGTAGAGCTTGGCGCGAAAAACGTCACGCATACCTTCAATGCGCAATCGCCTCTTCATCATCGTGAGATTGGTACGGTAGGCAGCGCAATGTATTTGGACGAATTGAATTGCGAATTGATTGCGGATACCATTCACGTTTCCGTCCCTGCTATGAAGCTTTTGACGAAGGTTAAGGGTGCGGACAAGGTGACGCTTATCACCGACGCAATGCGTGCGAAGGGGCTTCCCGACGGTGAAAGCGAGCTTGGCGGACAAAAGGTATTCGTTAAGGACGGCGAGGCTCGTCTTGAAGACGGTACGCTTGCAGGTAGCGTTTTGAAAATGAACGTTGCGGTGAAGAATATGGTCGAAAAGGTCGGTATTCCTTTCACGCAAGCGGTGGATTATGCGACGATCAATCCTGCGAGAATGCTTAAAATTGACAAGCAAACGGGTAGTATCAAGAAAGGCAAAAACGCCGATTTTACCGTTATCAACAAGGATTTTGACGTACTCATGACCATTCGTGACGGCGAAATCATTTATAAAGCGTAAGTTTTTATAAAAAATCACATAAGTTTATGGGGAAAATCTCAAACTTCGGTTTGAGATTTTTTTCATTTATAGAGCGGAAAAATCATATATTAGTAGTAAAAAAAAATTGTAAAAAAAGAAAAAATATGTTATAATAGGGGGGAATGACTATTGTCTTTTGAAAATCGATTTTCGGCATACCGAGATTTTACGAAAGAAGAAACGTTTGATTTTAGCAAGAAAAGCTCCATTGGGCTTGGCGGTAAAGCGGAGATTTGTTTTTGTCCGCAATCGCTTACCGAATTATCTGCGCTTTTGGGTATGCTCGAACGAGATAACATCGAGTATTACGTGCTTGGCAATTTGACCAACGTTTTACCGTCCGATGCAGGCACGAGAAAGGCAATCGTGTGCTTAAAAAATCTGCAAGAAATGATTTTTTCCGAGCGTGTGTTCGCGTATGCAGGCGTGCAAGCGAGTGCGTTTGTGAATGCGTGCAAAAAAGCGAGGTTAAGCGGCGCGGAGTTTTTATGCGGCATACCTTGCACGATTGGCGGTGCATTGTTTATGAATGCAGGGGCAGGCGATAAATATATAGATTCGATTGTCGATAGCGTACTGGTCTATCGTCAAGGCGGACTTACGTTATATTCACAAAAAGATTGTCAATACGCCTATAAATCGAGCGTGTTTATGCAAGATGGTTCGGTGATTATAGGGGCGCATTTTGCGCTAAATCAAGCAAGTTTAGACGAGATAGAAAAACGGGAAGAATATTATAGAAAACGCCGTAAGCATTTACCGAAAGGGCGGAGTATGGGCTGCGTATTCAAAAATCCGCAAGGCCGCTCGGCAGGGGAGCTTATTGAAAAGAGCGGGCTCAAAGGCTTGCGAATCGGTGGTGCATTCGTGAGCGAGGAGCATGCAAATTTTATTATCAACGGCGGCGATGCAACGGCGTCGGACGTCAAAAAATTAATTCACTTAATCAAGAACGCGGTGTACGCGCAATACGGCGTGTACTTGGAAGAAGAAATACAGTATTTGACTTAAAGGAAACAAAGAAGAATATGGATTTAATTTTAACGGGGGATTATCATACGCATACGCCTTATTCCCACGGCGAAAATACGATCGACGAAAACGTAGCGGCGGCAAAGGAGCAGGGCTTAAAGCAAATCGGGATCACCGACCACGGCTTTTCGCACGTTGCATTTGGGATTCGTCGAAAACAAGTAGCGGCATATAAAGCGGAATGCGAGGCTGCAGCAAAGAAATACGGCGTGGAAGTTTTAGTGGGTATCGAATCAAATATCCTTAGCATAAATGGTAAAGCGGATTATCGTGAATCTGATTACGAGAATTTCGATATTTATCTTTGCGGTAAACACGTATTCGTTTGGTATGATAAATTTAGCGATTTTTGGAAATATGGATTAGGGAACTATTTTGCCGGTAGAGGCGGTAGAGCACCGTCGGAAAAAATTCGCGCATTAAACACAAAAACGTATATCAATACGATTAAAAATAATCCGATTGATGCGGTGACGCATTTGAATTATTTGTGTCCCTCGAATGCGCTGGAAGTGGCAAAATGCGCCGCCGATTACGGCACGTATATCGAGCTTAACAGTAAGAAAACGCACTTGACGGACGAGGAGTTGAATGATATTGTTGCGAAAACCTCCGCACGCTTTATCATCGATTCGGATGCGCATTCGGCAAGTCGTGTGGGAGATAAAGCACTTGTGGAAGAACAGCTTGCACGGCTTGATTTTCCTTTGGATAGAATCGACAACATTAGCGGAAGGTATCCTACGTTCCGTTTTGCGGAGTTTAAGAAACATTTATAAGGACGGCTATGAATTTCACGTTAGACGTAAAAAAGGAAATCGTAAATCACGGTGTAGCGGATAAAAAAGTGGCTTTATCCGCATATATCCGCGCGAGCGCAACGATGGGGATTAGCAACGGCAATCCAACCTTTTTTATCGTTAGTGAAACGGAAAACGTTGCTGAGTTTTTCACAAACGCCTTTTTTGAACTGTTCGGCGTGGAACTTGTGATTACGTATGCGGAGCAAGACCGATTAAGCGGCAGGGACAAGCTTGTGTTTGTTTGTCCTACGGAATTTTCCGAAAGGGTCTTAAAAGAACTGCATTTGCTCAAACGAACGGGTGGGATTCGTGATACGATTTCGCAAAGCCTTTTAACGACGGAAGAGAAACAAATTGCCTATATCCAAGGCGCATTTTTGGGCGGCGGCAGTTGTGTCTTGCCATCGGAAACGGGAAAGAGTGGATACCATCTTGAAATTGTATTTTCCGAGCGGAATACCGCACGCGATTTTTGTGATTTGCTGGCGCAGTTTGAGCTGATAGCCCGTCTTACGCCTCGTAAGGATTCCCACGTTGTTTACATTAAGAGTAAGGAGCAAATTTCTGATTTTCTTGCGGTAATTGGAGCGACGAACGCCTTGAAAAAGTTATCCGCTTTGATTGAAAAACGAGATAAAGCGAATAATGATAACCGTGCGCAAAATTGTATGTCCGGGAATGCGGATAAAGTGGCGATAGCGGCGGTAAAACAGGTGGTTGCCATTCAAAAGCTTATAGAAAACGGGGATTTTGATGAGTTGTCGCCCGAGTTAAAGACGCTTGCAAAAGTGCGTTTAGAGCGTCCGACGGATACCTTGCAAGAGTTGGCGAAACGGCTTTGCGTGACGAAAAGTTGCTTAAATCATCGCATGCGCAAATTGATGGAGCTTGCGAAAACGGAAGAAGAAAAGTAAAAAACGGAAGATAGATTATGACGGATTTTGTACATTTGCATTTGCACACGGAATACAGCCTTTTGGACGGCGCTGCAAAGGTTGACGACTTGGTAGAACACCTTGTCAAAAACAACATCAATGCCTGCGCGATTACCGATCACGGGAATATGTATGCGTCCTTGTATTTTGCGGAAGAATGTGTAAAAAAGGGAATTAAATATATCATCGGCTGTGAATTGTACGCCGTGGATAATCACTTGGAAAAACGCCCGGGAAAGAACGAGCATATCGTTTTGCTTGCGAAGAATAAGACGGGTTATAAGAATATTGTCAAGCTTGATTCGCTGTCGTATATTGACGGCTATTACGGCGGTAAACCCCGTATTAGCTACGATTTAATCAAACAGCATAGCGAAGGGGTAATTTGTCTTTCGGCGTGTCTTGCAGGGCATTTGCCGCAGCTTTTATTGCGTGGCGATTACGACGGCGCTAAAAAGTGGGCGCAAGAGATGAAGGACGTGTTCGGGGAAGATTTCTATATCGAGCTGCAAGACCACGGCATCGCCGAACAAAAACAAATTTTGCCCGATTTGATTAAAATTGCAAGAGAACTCGATATTCAGCTCGTTGCGACGAACGACGTGCATTATATTGAAAAGGCGGACTGGGAACCGCATGAGATTTTGCTGTGTATTCAAACGAAGTCCACGCTTGCAAACCCCAAAATGCGCTTTGAAGAACACGAATTTTATATGAAGTCAGGGGACGAAATGATGGAGCTTTTCCATTACGTTCCCGAGGCAATCACCAATACACGCGTAATTGCGGATAAAATTGAAGAGCCGGTATTTGATTTGACGCTCAAGGGCGATCCTATTCGTGATACCTCGCTCATTCCCTTGTATAAGCCTGACGATGGTTCTACGTCGCCCGATTATCTTACCCGTTTGACGTGGGAGGGCTTGCCCAAGCGTTATCCGGAAATCACGCAAACGATTAAAGAACGTGCGGAATATGAGTTGAGTATTATTATTTCCATGGGCTTTGCCGATTATTTCTTGATCGTATGGGACTATATCAATTGGTCTCGTTTGCGCGGTATTCCCGTAGGACCTGGCCGTGGTTCGGGTGTAGGTAGTATCGTTGCGTATTCAATTGGGATTACTGACGTAGATCCTTTGAAATACGACCTAATTTTTGAGCGTTTCTTGAACCCTGATCGTGTTTCCATGCCCGACTTTGACGTCGATTTTTGTACCAAAAGAAGGGCGGAAACTATCGAGTACGTTCGTGAAAAGTATCATCCTGAAAACGTAGCGCAAATCGTCACCTTCGGTACGCTTGCTTCGCGTGCTGTTATCAAGGACGTGGGGCGCGTTATGGGCGTTCCGTATTCGGAAACGGACAAAGTCGCTAAACTAATGGATGGGAAATCCACGATCGGCGAATTGCTCGGTAGAAAGATTCCCAAGCTTGAAAAGCAGTACGAGGAAGAAACGAACGAAGAAAAGAAAGGGGAGCTTTTGAAAAAGCTTAACGAGCAAAAGCAAAAGCGCAATCCCGAGTTTATCGAAGTATATGAAACGAACGACGAGCTTCGTCGCGTTATCGATATGGGCTTGAAACTTGAAGGTATGCCCAAGAATACTTCCGAACATGCAGCAGGCGTCGTTATTTGTAATAAAGTGCTTGCGGATAACGTACCTCTTGCAAGAAACGGGGAGGATATCGTCACACAGTTCGATATGAAAGAAGTGGAAGCGGTAGGGATGCTCAAAATGGACTTCCTTGCACTCACCACGCTTACGGATATTCAAAATACTCTCGAATATATTAAAATCGGGAAGGGTGTCGATATTGACTTTTCTACGCTCGGCGTAGACGTACCCGAAGCCTATCAGCTCATTTCTTCCGGTGATACGGACGGGGTGTTCCAGCTCGAACAAGGCGGCATGAAAAAGTTTATGAAGGACTTGCAGCCGAACTGCCTTGAAGACTTGATTGCAGGGATTTCCTTGTATCGTCCCGGTCCAATGGATTTCATTCCCACGTATATTCGCAATAAACATAATCCAGACTTGGTTGTGTACGATACTCCCTTTTTAGAGCCGATTTTGAAAAACTCTTACGGTGTTATCGTTTACCAAGAACAGGTAATGCAAATTTTCCAACAGCTCGCTGGCTACACCTACGGTCAAGCCGACCTTGTTCGCCGTGCCATGGCGAAAAAGAAAAAGAAGGAGCTGATGGAGCAAAAGGATAAGTTCATTTACGGCGCACCTGCGGAAAATATTTCCGGCTGTGTATCCAAGGGGATTCCTGCGGAAGTGGCGGCGAAAATTTTCGGGGATATGGAAAGTTTTGCGTCCTACGCATTCAATAAATCGCATGCGGCGGCGTATGCAGTAATTGCGTATCGTACGGCGTACTTGAAGCATTTCTACCCTAAGGAATTCCTTGCAGGTATCTTAAACGACCGTATTGATAAAATTGAAGAAATTTCCAAGTACGTTATGTACATGAAGGAAAAGAATATCGCCGTACTTCCCCCCGATATCAACAAATCGAAGGATATTTTCTGGGTAGAAGGCAAGGGGATTCGTATTGGTCTTGCGGCGCTCCGCGGCGTAGGACAGGACGCTATTGCGGCAGTTATCAAAGAACGTGAAGAAAACGGGCTTTATAAAGATTTTGCGGATTTTGCGACTCGTTGTGCAAAATACGTGAATAAGCGTATCGTTGAAAGCTTGATTTATGCAGGTGCGTTTGATTGCTTTGGTTATTCCCGTGCGCAGGTGGCGGCGGTTTACGAGGACGTATTAACGCAGGTTAGCGCAAGGGATAAGCAAAAGGGCGGCGAACAGCTTTCTCTCTTTGGGAATATCATTGAAGAGCAGGCAGTGGAAGTCAAATATCCAAATATTCCTGAATATGAAACGATGGAACGCTTGTCGAAAGAAAAATCGGTGCTTGGCGTGTACGTCAGCGGTCACCCGTTTGAAAAATTCCTTCCCTATTTCAAGGATAGATCGTTTAACTGTCAAATGCTCAACGAATATGAGGAAGATGAGGAGTCGGGTAGAAAGACCTATCACGACGTGAAAGACGGTCAACAAGTGACGATGGGCGGTATGATTGGCGCGTTTAAAAAATTGAAAACGCGTAGTGGCTCGTTTATGGCATTCGTGACGGTGGAAGACTTGTACGGCTCGATTGAGTGCGTATGTTTCCCGAAAGTCTACGATAAAATCCGTAATTTCTTGGAGGCGGATACGGTGGTTTCCCTTTCGGGTAAAATTAGCATCGAAGAGGAAAAAGCCCCCGTTATTATCGTGGAAAAGATGACGGAATTCATTTTAGACGAGGAAACACCGAAAGCGAACTCGGCAAAAGTGGAAAATCCCGTTGTAAGCGCAAAAGCAGTTGTCAAAGATGAGACGCCGAAACGGCTTTGGTTGAACGTTAGCGATTTGGAAGAAGCGGATATTGACGAGCTTTTGGAAACGCTTACTTTTTATGAAGGGGATACGGAGGTTTACTTCGTTAAAGACCGCAAGAAGATGCTTTGTACGCAAAAGGTAAGTTTAAATAAGGCGTTTTTTGCCGAACTTGCAAGTTTTCTTCCCGAAAATTGTATAAAACTTGCCTAAAAATGAAAAAAGTTGTTGTAAAACGTTTGTTTTTTTGAAAAGTTTTGCTATAATATAGGGAGTGAAAGAAAGACATTGTCTTTGAGGTGAAAATATGAAACGTATAGGTTTATTGACAAGTGGCGGTGATGCCCCTGGTATGAACGCGGCAATTCGTGCGGTTGTTCGTTCTGGTATATATTTTGGTATGGAAGTGTTCGGTATCGAACGTGGTTATGCGGGTCTTATTGAAGATAGCGTAATCCCTATGGAAATGCGTAGTGTTTCGAATATCGTACAATGCGGCGGTACGAAGCTTCGTACGGCAAGATGTATGGAAATGCTTACGGTAGAAGGTCAGAAACGTGCGGTAGATACGTTGAATCGTCACGGAATTGAAGGCCTTGTTGTTATCGGCGGCGACGGTTCTTTCCGTGGCGCAAAAATTTTGAGTGAACAGTACGGTGTTCCCACGATCGGGATTGCTGGTACGATTGATAACGACTTAGAGTACACTGATTATACGCT
>JAZORL010000180.1:0-24128 GCA_045656625.1 Candidatus Scatosoma sp.
CCCCTTTTCTTTGTATTTCCCTTTATTTGCATCAATGCGGCTAAGCATACAGAAACGGGACGAACCATCGTTCTCTCTTTTGCGCTTGCCTTCTGTGCCCGCCCCAGCCAATGGCTCTGTTGAGCTTTGCGCTAAAGAAGCGCTTCCCGCACTCAAGGTCGATGCTACGGATATATCGCTTGCTTCTGCTATTTGGATATTATTAGCGTTTCCATCACTAAATCCTTGCCTATCTTGATCTCTTGGCGTGATTTTGATAATTGTTTTATCGGCGCGCTTTTTAGAATCGCTTAAAATAAACACAACCAACACAGCGAGTAAGATTAATAAAATCATAACGTAACTGATGATCGCGCCTTTTGATGAAATAGCCTCTAAAAAGTGCGAAAGCAAAGCATTTGAACACATACTGGTTAAATGGCTTGTTGCGAGCTGTTTAAAAAGCATAAAATTACTCCGATTTGCCGTTGTATACGCCGAGAAATGCCATACACCACAGCGTTTTTTTGATGGTAGTTCTTCTTTTGTTAGGGAATCGCCAATTCATTATGCTTTCGATACAAGCATTTCGTGAGAAATTTGTACGTTATCTTCTCCGAATACTCGTTCGATCTCATCAATGAGAGTTTTATCGGTGTCTTTAAGCTTCCCTATAAGAGAAGCGGCAAGCGTGGGAAGAATAATGCAAGCGAGTGTGCTATCCACTGCAAAAAGCTGCTCCGTTTCCATAGACAATAACGTGGAAAGGAATGTTTCAATTTTCAACCAAAGCTTGTTTCCGATTTTGTAAGAAGTAT
Source organism: Candidatus Scatosoma sp. (assembly GCA_045656625.1). Classification (GTDB taxonomy): domain Bacteria; phylum Bacillota; class Clostridia; order Christensenellales; family Borkfalkiaceae; genus Scatosoma. The sequence goes on from JAZORL010000180.1 coordinate 798, forward strand.
ATTTATAGGTAAATGCTTCAATCGCATCAATTTTCTTCCAAACGTCTTCGCCTAACATAAATTGCGACCTGCATCTTTCGGATAAGAATTCAAAATCGGTCAAGGTAATAGGAATAAACTCTGTCTTGGTTTCCGTAGGTTCACACAAAGCGTGTTTTATAGGAAGCAATGTGGCGCACTCCAACAGATAAGCGGGAATATTTTCAACAAGCGTTCCTTTTTCAACCTCTACAATAAACCATACGTTGTTTGGAATTGTATACACCTTATCAGATCCCTTTGTGGAAATCTCCGCGTTGGAATGAGCATTGCTGAAATATTTTATGTAAGGAATCAAATAATCAGAAAGTGTTTCCGTTTTTAAATTTTTCAGTTGAATAATATGAATGGTCTGCGGATGTTCTTCGGCGGATATAATGGCATTTAAAACAGCCGTGGAAGAAAGAGAACCGTTCTCTGTGGTTACCCCTAAAAGTCTATTGTTGGGATTATGTGCCTCTGTAATCGTTTCCGTGAATAGATTTGCTCCGAAATAATTTGCAACCGCACCGACAAAAGAATCAAACGTCTCAGCCTCCGCAGTCTTTGCAAAAATAAGCCTTGAAGAAGCAAAGGCTGCGATTATGTTTTGCGCACAATGATTATCGATAGAAACACCAGATTCGCCAGCGAATTTTTTGAGATCGGCTGCGGCGAGCGCAAAGCTCATGTTTTCGTTTAACATAGTGGTAGTAGAGTCTACATGCTCGTCTATCTCGTCTTCAATAGGAGAGACTGACTCGCTTATCTCAAACTTGAATTCTTTAAGGAAAAGATTTTCAAGTTGTTTTACCTCAGTTGTATCTGCATGTTCGAAAAGCTGTTTATTCTTTTCGATAAGTGCGGCTTCCTCTGATATAACGCGGTTTTTAAGATTGTTTGAAATGACAAAAAAAGCAATAGAGCCAAGCAAAATAACCGCGGCTATAAGCAATGGAATCAGCGGGGATTTTGCGGATATGGACATAAGCCCTATAAGCACCGCAATGGCAAGACAAACAAATCCTGCATATTTTAAACTCTTATAATTCGCCATTCTATTATGTATTGCCTCCAAAATAAAATTATCAGAAATAATGTTTGATTTCGATTGTAAGTAATCTGAAATTGGATAAGGGGTTTTCGAGAGCGTTTTTCCGCGCACATTGACAAGCATTGTCTTTTGGATTGTATCAACGGAAGTTCCCAAAGAAAGAATATACTCACCGTCTTCAACCACGTTTGTTTTAGATTTTTCGTCGTAGATTTCGAAATTTATATTTTTGATGAAGATACGTTGAGATCTGTACGCTTTTATATGGACAGTTTGGAAATCTTTTAATTCCTTTTTAGGTCGTAACAACTTGCTGTCTTTTTTTTCTACATACACTTGTATCGTTTCGTCAATATCGAATTTTCCCTTGTTGCATACAGAAAAACTTAAACCGGTAGAATTCCACATTTCTGTAGATATCTCGATGTTGGAATATTTTAAGCCAAACCCGAAGGGATATTGAATGGAACGTTCTTCCGTATCGTAGCGACGATAACCGAAGAAAGAACCAACTTTGTTGCGCTCGTTGTTTTTATAAAAGCGTTGCTTTTTATAGAAATAATGAGGCGAAACGTGAAAAGAAGTTGTTAATTTTCCACCTGTGGATCCCCTTCCAAAAAGGACGTTGGCAAGCGCCTTTGCGGAAAGTTTACCTGCGATAGGAGCTAACATAAATCCGTCAACGCTTTCCGCGAAAGAAACATCCACATTGGTATCACTGTCAAGCACGGCAATAACGTTACATTTACATCTGGAAAGCGCGTCAATTAGTGCCATTTGGTTTGCAGGCAAAGAAGCACAAACATAAGAAGCATTTTGTACCGCACGAGCTTTCAGAAAAACAAAAACCATAGAAGCTTTTTTTGCCAAAGCTACAGCAGGGGGAATCAACGAATCGCTTCTCTCCTCAAACAGCTGGTACCCTCGTTCCACTCCAACGCAGCTTCCAATCTCATTCTCAATCAAATAGTCTGCAAACGATTTTTCATCATTCTTTGATTCGATAAGCGCGGCATCGCCGATGACGGCAAAAGTTTGTTTTCTCTTCACGGGAAGGGTGTTGTTTTGATTTTTAAGTAGCACGATAGATTGTTCAATCGCGTGTATTAAGAAATCTTCGTCTTCCTCAGACTTAGAAACGATTGGCGTTGCCTGTGCAGCAACAGGTTTCTCAATCGAATCCGAAACCTCGCTCGTGGAATCATTAAGATCATTCTCAGTAACCTCTTCCTGTTCTCTTGTGATTTCAGGGTTCTCGTCAGTTGATGTAACGCAAGGCGTTTCAGCAGGAAGCATAGAATCATTCATTTCCAAGCCCATTTGTTGGATATAAAAGGCAAAATCAATAACTTTTTCTATCGCTGCATTCAACATTTGATCGCTGATAGCCGTTTTATGCTCTATCGCTTCTTCAAGGTTAAGCATGGAAGCTCGTCCTGTTTTTATTGCGGACAAAATCAACAGATATTGATCATAGGCATTTTGAATAGCGCTTTCCACTCCATTGAGTATAATGCAATCTTCTTCAAGCGCTAAGAGTGTTTCATCGTACGTCTTACAATGACAAAGCATAGTGGTTTCAGATGAAAAATAATCGGCTTTACGTCTAAGAATATCTCGATTAAATGCTTCATAAGCCCCTTCGTTTTTAGATATGGAACCAATCACTATTTTCACATCGCCCTGTTTGACCACCGAAGAAAACGGCTGATAAATAAAGTCGTTTAGCGCCTTTTGATCGGGAATAATATCTAAATTTGCAACTTCTTTTGGATGTAAACAAAAGTCGGGTAAAGCACCTATTTTATTGCATTGTTTCACGGCAGAAAGAAATGCCAGTGCTATCTTAGAAGAAAGCAATGGATCTTCCGATAAAGCAAGTTGCATTTCTCCGCCTAAGTTAATTTTAGGAGATGGAACTATAATAACATTTGCATCGCCACAGTTACGTTGGATAATCCTCATCGTAACTTGAGAAATCAACTCGGGATTCCACGTCCTTGCTAAGGTATAGGGGGTAAGCCCGTCACCGTCTTTAGCAAACAACTCATCAAGAGTCGTAAACTTCACGCGGGGAATGCCTAATTGCACATATTCGTCGTCTGCAAGATTATGTATATTTGTTAAAAGGGCTATTTTTTGCTTTGCAGACATCTTGTTTAACAATTCTATATGTTTTGACATTTTTGTCTCCGATAGTGGTTTTTTGATAAATGCTTAGGAAGATGCTTCCTCCATTATGCTTGTTGTTATTGTAAGATTTTTGATAAATGCGCAATCATCACCAGTATCGTTGCTATAATCTTTCGAATAGGTGAATGTAAGCGCCTCTCCTGCGTTCAGTGTAATAGAATAGCTTTGATACTCTACACTTGGCCCCGAAATAGAAACATCTACCGAGTTGTTTAAATAGATCTCGAACTTATCATATTTCTTTTCGGAACTAACTTTGTAATCAAAAGTTATGGTCATCATGTCGGTGGCGGTAATCATTAGGCTAGAAGAGCTTCGCGGGCTATGATTTTGGGAAGTGATGACGCCGGAGCTATCGATAGCAAACGGGTTTTCGAGATCATTGCTCAGGAACTCGCACGAAGAGAAGTTTTCCGAGTCTACATTGACCGTTATTATCCTCACCACTTTATTGCAGACGATGCATTGGTCGTTTTCGATCGTATGCTCGTTTGTAATAGGCAATGTTTGCATCTCTTCTTTCCCGCAAATAGAACAAGAAAGTTTTTGAGAACCGGTTTCCTTGCAAGAAGGCTGTGTTATGATGGTAATTTCCATCTCTTTAGGGTCTGTGGTTATATTATTATCGACATCATATCGCCAAGCGTACAACCCATCTTCATGGAAGCAGTCCAGATAAGTGTATCTGTTGAAATCATAACCTGTAGCCAGATTATCGAATTCCTGCTCGTTACCGTAGAAATAGATTCTGTGATTGCTTAAACACCTCAGCGCGTCATCGTCAATGGAAATGACGTCATTATACACAAAAACGCTACAAGCATAGTGATCTAACGAATACAGAGCGTGCCTAAAAATTTTGTAATTACAGTCTTGCTGATCTATTGTGAGTTTGGGAATTTCTACAAAAGACGAAGCAGAAAGTACGTCCAAACGCACAAGATACCAAACGTCGTTATATGTAACGAACTTGGCAGAAGCTCTATTTGCTGTAACCGTTGTAGACTCTAAGGGAATATCGTTTGCGCGTACCGAAAGAGCATAATATCCAACATACCCATAATCACTATTTTCACTTGTTATGTTGAGAGCACTTAAATTCATAACGTCGTAAAGGTGGATACAATTCTCAAAGGCATTGTCGTGAATATTATTAAGATTTTCTGGAAGGACTATGCTTTCAAGGCGTTCACAATCGTAGAAAGCATATTCGCCCAGCTCAAGCAATGAATCGGGAAGACGAACGTTACTAAGATTAGAGCAACGTGCAAACGCTTGCCCCGAAATTTTTGTAAGAACACAATCCTCTTCGAAAGTAAGAGTTTCAAGCTCATAACAGTTGTAAAATGACTGGTTCATAATTTCCGTGACAGCCGATCCGATTCTAACGGATTTGATGTTTTGATTGTCATAGAACGCGGATTTGTAAACCACGTAAGCGTCAACCAAGGCTCCGTTATAAGTAAAGCTTGTCAACTCAATTTCGGTAGCATTATTGCTTTCGCTTAATCCCATCAAGAACCAAATGTTGTCGCTCTTCTTAAAATTAAATCCTTCTGCCTGCACGTCGTGAAGCCGCTCTGCATTTGCATCTGTATGAATAATCATTGCATTCCGAGCAACTCCACCATATTCGTACGAACCAATCTCCAAAGAAAGACCTGCGAGATTGTAAACTTCAAGAATCTTGTTGCTGTCAACAAAAGATTCGGAACAATCAAAGTCGCTGCGAATTGTGACAGATTCGAGGTTGTTACAAGAAGAAAAGGCACAATAGCCAATATGCTCGATTGATGCTGGAAGTGAAAGATCTGAAATTGCGGTGCCGTAAAATACGTAATCACAAATCGTAGACAACTGGCTGTCAGATGGAAAGGATATTTCTTTGAGCTCTGTACAATAATAAAAAGCGCTCATCCCGAGATTTGAAAGCGAAGAAGGGATAGAAATACCCGTTATGCTTGTATTTGCAAATGCGTACTCGCCGATTGTGGACAGCTGGCTATCCCCTTCAAACATCACGCTCGTCAGCGACGAACAGCCTTGAAAAGCGTAAGAATCTATTGTGGTTGTCGAAGCGGGGATAAGAATGTTGTCGATATCCGTATACGCAAAAGCGTATGCGCCGATTTTTTTCGTTGAGGAAGGAATTTCTATGGAATCAATCGATAAATTATAGAAAGCGTATTCACAAATTTCTTCAAACGAAGTTGTATCATCGGACGTAATGCTGGTGAGATTGTCGCATCCATCAAAGGCATACGCATGAATTTTCGTTACATCGGGAGAGATATTTACCGTTTGGATGTTTGCCTTATAGAACAAATACGACGGCACAACATATTTCACCACTTCGGAATTATAAAAGACATTTCTTGGCAATTCCTGATGGACGTTTGTGTTGTCGTAATCGATAAGATACCAAGCATCATCCTCGCCTTGAAGAAGATTGAAGTTATTTGTTTGAATTGTATAGTTATCCTTTTGGTCTTCGGACGTAAAAATTCTTAATGCATTAGGGCAATAATCACGTGCATTTAAATCCGAAAGGTTGGTTATCGTGTAAAGTCTTCTGCAGTCAGAAAACGCGGCAGACCCTATGTGCGTAATAGATGCAGGCAAAACAATATCCCTAAGCGATAAGCAGTTAGAAAACGCCCTTGTGTCTATATAATTGAGCGTGTCGGGTAAATTTATATAGCGAATACTGCTCATATTTGAAAAAGCATCCGTAGGAATGGCGGTTGCCTTTGTGATGGTGACTGTGTTCAAATTTTCGGGATAATAAAAACCACCGTAAACCGAATCATAATAAAGGTAATTGAACCCTTCCGTGTATCGATAAGGAGAACGCCCCGCATAGGGAAGCGTGAGATTTTCTAACGCGTTCGTTCCAATCAAAACGCCGTAACCCATAGATGTGACGGTGTCAGGGATGACAAGCGAGATGAGAGAGGCGCAATTTTTAAAGGTATATGCTCCGATGGTAAGTAAGCCATTAGGCAAAATTATTTCTTCAATGTGCTCGCAATCTAAAAAAGCATAATCTGGCAGGTATTGTTCGTTAATGCTAGAAATGGTTATGTGCTTCAAGGAAGAAGGAATAGACGAGTTTGAAAAGTAATAACTAAAAGGTACGCCGGCTGCATAATCGGTAGGGAACGGTGCGGTCATGCTCTCTATGTTATTACAATTGTCAAACGCAGAGTTGCCGACATAAGATATTGTCTCGGGAATTGTAATTGATGTGAAAGCCATACACTCGGCAAAGGCAAACGCGCCAATGGTTTCAACGCTGCTTTTAAATTCAACGGAGGGAAGCGATTGACAGTTAAAAAATGCATAATCGTCAATGCTGGTGAGCTGCAAGGGCCAAACAACACTCTTCAACGAAGTACAATCACTAAACGCATAGGCTGAAATTGTACTAACGCCTGCTGGCAAAATAATCGTTTCTAACGCGGAACAGCCCTTGCATATATTGTTTGCAAGGGAAGTGATAGCACTGGGCAGATTGATATAAGTGAGAGAAGAACAGCTCTCAAAAGCGCTTTCGCCTATTTCCGTGGCATTGTTGCGAAAAACAGCGGACGAGAGAGAAGAACATCCCGAAAACGCGTGCGATTGTGTTATAGTAACTCGTTCGGGAATATCGATTTCTTTTAAAGAAGTACAATTGGCAAATGCAAATTCACCGATACTTGTTACGGGATGAGGGATAATGACATCACTCAGCGCGGTACAATTATTGAAGCAATAGGCACTAATATTGCTAATTTGCGAGGGCAACACAATTTTCGAAAGAGTTGCGAAATCGGCAAAGGCGTATTCGGGAAGCGTATCCCCGGATAAAAGCGTGAACTCCCGAAGGCTACAATCGCTTCCGTTTGCAATGATACTGGACAAAGGATTTGGAGAAGCGGATATGGTGTTCCCAAGAAAAGGCAATGTGAGTGCGGTAAGTTTTGTACACCCATACAAGGCTTGATCCCCGATATACGTTACACTGGTAGGAATATCCAACGAAACAAGCGAAGAACAATCTTTAAATGCAGAGTCGCCCACTGTTGTAAGGCCGTTGGGCAATGTTATGGTTTCGAGATTGGAACAACCGCAAAAAACCTCTTCGTTGATAACCGTTACGTTATCAGGTATGACAACGGAACTGAGAGAAACGCAATTTGCAAACGCATTGTTCTCAATGGTCGACACCGAAACAGGAATTTCAAAATCTGAAAGACCCGAGCAACCGCTAAATGCGGAAGAACCGATTTCGGTAAGGGGTCCTAAGAAACAAACTGACTCCAAGCATGTTTCATCTCTAAACATATCAGGAATTATCTTGCTTTGCTTTGTAACGAGCAGGTTTCTGATGTATGAAGAGCCGCTAGAGCTTAAGAACTCTTTAAGGGTTGTAAGCTCATCCATCGATTCGCCAATGAAAGGAACTTGAAGCGACTGTAAAGAGTCGCAGTTAAATAGAATATCTGAGCCTATATAAGACGTAGAGTTGGGAATGATCAGGGACTCAAGGTCGCTACAATTTGAAAATGCGTAATCATTGATAGTCTGTAACCCTTCTGGTAAGGAAACGCTTGTAAGAGAAAAACAGCTCTCAAATGCGAGTGGCTCGATGATTTCCAAATCTTTCTCAATGATGACTTCGGTAAGATTTCGACAATGGTCGAAAGCTCTTTCCCCTAAATTTCTAGTAGATTCAATATGAATGGACTCTAAGTTTTTAGCATCGGCAAAAGCACTCCCTCTAACGTCGATATTGCCTTTACATTTGATTGTACGCACGTTAGAGCCAGCAAATGTGTTAGATTCTATCGCAATAATGTCATGCCCCTCAATTTGATCGGGAATGATAATGTTTTCCGCATTTGATTTGATCCCTACAATGATAATAGGCCCGTCTTCTCGGTTTTCAGTGGCAAAAGTGTACTCTACCTTGTCAAGAGTGAATAACTCTTCTGTGCTAGTAAAGGTATACAGCTTAATCCCTAAAACCAAAAATAACGTAGCTATAATAAGGGAAAAGAGAGTGAGAAAAAAGTGAGGCGCATGCAAAGTCTTAAAAATAGACTTATGCGTATGCCCCCCCATCTTATGTAAGAAAGGAACTCTATCTATTTCTTGCGATTCGTCACACTTGTTATAAACGATTTCCACCTCGTTCCCATGGGTAAGATAACGATAGTTGCCGTAGGAAACAGAATGTATAGTAACCTGAAAATCCGCGTGCCCATTGGGTAGGGTCACAGGGCGATTTACGACAAAACAAGAGTTTCCTTTTACCTTGAGTGAACGTTTCTCAATTTTTTTAGTCGCGACAACGTTTCCATTTGTATCGTAGCAATCCACGGAAAAAGAGATGGCTGTTAAGGTTTCGTTTTTGGGGTTTTCAAAACGGAGAAAAAGCTGATTATTCTTCCCCTTTTTTGCCACCAGATATTCTTTTACGCACACAAAATTTGGTATTTTAGAATGTGCATAAAACCCTTTGGAAATGATATTTTCTGCCATAGACGTCACCTTTTAGAATTTCTTGAATATAACGAGTAGCTTGCAATGATAATACTTGCCGCACTCATTAAGGTCGGAAGTGCGAATATCCAACCAGAAGAAAGCATCTTCTCTATAAAGGATTCTCTAAACAATCCGCCAAAAATATTGGAGAATGCAAACATTGTACAAACGGACAACCCAATAGAAAGGAGCAACGCCACTGCTCCAAATAAAAAAAGCCTAAATCCGCTAACTTGCGCGGTTACAGTTTGCTTTATTTCATCATCATTAACTTGGTTTATAAGCACGCTGGCGTAAGCCGTTTCATTTGGCAATTCAATTTCTTTTGTCAACCCGTCTGCCTCAACAAGGTGCATGGAGTTGATTACTAAGAAGCATTCTTTCTGTGCATTAAACAAGGCAATGTCAAAGTCGATGAAAGTAACCGTTGACGAGATTTTCCCCTTGAATATTTTTTTACCGTCTTTTTTCGCGAGCACATACTGCGTTATGTATTCTCTTGCCTCAATAGAAGGCTCATAAACGACGGCGTAATCGGAATCGCCGAATTTATATTTCTTCAATCCGCGATCGTTTGAATGCGTTATAGGATAATTGCTCTTCAATATGAGTTTGGGTAGCCCCCAAATGATTAGAAGGGCGTAAATTAGGCTTACCAATATCAATAGCAACAACCAAAATAACATAACAGCCTCCTCGTGTATCATAATGAAATGATGATCTGGTATAGTATATAACTTTTCAATAAATAAGTCAACTAAAACAAGGTGACAGTCTTTTATAATTTTATTATAAAAGATTTTCAAATGCAGCACCTTACAAAAAATGACGATTCATATCAATGCAGAAAAATCCCATATCCTAAAGAGCTTATTGCTTGATTTAAAATCACGAGCCCGACAGCAAATGTAACCAAACCAATCATAATGCCAAATAGAAAAACCAAAATCAGTTCGCAGCATTTCATGCCAAAAATTTGATGTTTTGACATTCCACAAAGTCTGTACAATTCAAATTCGTTTTTACGGGCACGATAACTTTCTATGAGATTGTCCAGCATTCCTAAAACAGCAAATATAATTACAAATGCTATTAACAGGTTGCTACCCTTCAACATCACTTCCACTATTTTCAACTGATCACTTACAATCTTCTCCGTAGGAATAACCGCCGCTACTTCTAACGCCAATACATCCGTTAATTCTTGTCGCAAAGCCATATTAGAAATGTCTTCGTTCCCTGTAACAGATAACACATTATACGATATATTAAAATAGGTACAATCAAATAACAGCAACGACAAATCGCTATAGACAAGCTGAAGAACTGTCAACTCATACCGCTTTTCATTGATAGTGATGAAAAATGTATCCCCTACCTGCAAAGACATTCTGTCTGCATAACCTTTTGTTAAAACCGCTTGATTTCCACTCGGTAAAGCATCCGGCTTTAAAATGTTTGAAAGCGCATCTATATCTGATACAGATAACAGTTGAAGTCTTTCCTCCTCCAACTTAACAGATCCAAAATAGATGGAATAAACATTTTTAACGTTTTCACAACTTTCAATCTTTTGTCTGCAAGATTGCGTTGCATTGATCACGGCATAATCACCCTTTAAAAAATGGTTATAGCTATCTACATATCTATGAACACTTGCAACGGATACAATCGTACATAAAAGAAGCGTACAGAGCAAAACCATCAATCTACAAGTATTATGTAGCACGGGTACTTTGCAGATATTTTTTATCGAATACTTGAAACAGACATGTCCTTTTTGATCATTGCTCTCTGTCCCTTTTCTTCTTTCTATTCTTTTTATCATCCAAAGAAACACGGGGGGCACACCGGCAAACAGAAGCACAATGAAAAGAAACCCGCACACAATGGACCAAACGAGCTTCAAGGACATTGGCACAACAAACAGCCCCGCAAAGAGAATCAGAAAAAGAGCAAGCAACGCGATCGGTAATGCTTTCATGCCCTTCAATGTTTTTACAGGCTTTTGCTTCATTTTATCAAAAACGACAAACACGGTCACCGTCAATAACACTGTCAGCAACAACACCGCGGCGCTTTTGATTACAACTGCAATGCTTAACGTTGGTAGAACAAATTGAAACTGTGAGAACAATATAATAAAGTGTAACAGGGGGATAGCGCAAACAGTTCCTAATAAGCCGCCTATAAGGAAATATAAAATTCCCTCCGCATATTGTATCGCGATCAGTTGACTTGGCCTTGCACCCGCAATTTGAAAAGCCGTATTTTCTTCCACCCGCTGTGAAGCAAGAATATAAAAACAACAAAAAACAACCGCAGAAGCTAAAGCCCCGACCAAAACGATGACAACGTTTATAATTATATTAGTGATTTCCGACGTTGTATTCAGGTTTACATAATTGGATATAACGGAAAAACTTTTATCTGCGAAGCTTGCTTCGGCTTTTAAAATCTCTTCGCAATCTTTTATAGATACACCGTCTTTTACGTCGATATAAATTATACTACACGGCTTAAAATCATCGCCTAAAGCAGCTACGAATAGCGAGTCAGATGCCAAAAGGCGCATAACCCCTGTGATATCTACCATCACGTCATATGAAGAAAAAAACGGGATTTCCGAAATCCCCTCTACTGTATAAGACTTTTCATAGCCGAGTGCCTGTACCGTAAAACATTCTCCGAGAGTGAGCGCGTGTTCATTTGCAAAAGCTCGAGAAATGAATGCACTTTCATTCAACGTCCTTTCTGTCAAACAACCATATTCTGAAAACTCAAATTGAAAAATATTTCCAATCTCATTAAAATCGGTTGCCACACCGAACGCAGGCTCTGAATTTTCAAAATAAAGGGGCAATGCGTAACAGCCCGCTGCTTTTACATCGTCACCCAAAACTTCGCTCACTTGATCGGTAAACATAAAACGGGAGCGCGAATCGCCGTTCAAAGTAATCGTGAGATCCGCTTCCCCATACTGCTCTTTATGCGCACACAATATTTCCTCATCTAAAAAAACTCTTAAACTGAATGCGCAAATATTGACGAGCATAGATAAAAGCAAAGTGAAAATGAGAATGATCGGTTGCATAGGTCGCGCTTTTATGCTATTGATAAGATGCTTAAAAAACAATCTCATACCAAAATCCTACCGTCCTTTAAACGTATAATGCGGCTTCCGTAAGAAGCGACTTTTTCACTGTGCGTTACCTGCAAGACCGTCGTTTTATATTCGCGGTTTACCTTTTGCAAAAGCTTCATGACCACTTCTTCCATGCCGCTATCAAGCGCGCCCGTGGGCTCGTCCAAAATAATCACGGAAGGCTTATATGCCAATGCTCTTACGATCGCTGCGCGCTGACATTGTCCGCCTGAAAGCTGCGTTGGATATTTTTTTAAAACGCCTTCCAATTTTAAAATTTCTACAAGCTCTGCAACGTATGCATACGTTTCTTTATTTGCGTTGTTTCCTAAAAAAGAAGGCAGCAGGATATTATCCTCCACCGTAAGCGTAGGGATTAAATGAAACGCCTGAAATACAAACCCCACGGAAGAGCAACGGAATTTCGCCTTTTGATTATCGCTAAACGAACTGATATCCGCTCCATCCCAAAACACTTTTCCGCCGTCAGGCATTAAAAAGCCGCCTAAAATACTCAAAAGCGTACTTTTTCCGCTACCACTTTCTCCCATAACGGATATAAATTCCCCGTCGTTTATCTCCAAGTCGATTCCTTTCAAAACCTGTTCGTTGTTATAACTTTTTACAATATCTTTTGCTATAATCATAATGTAAACCCATAAGAAATTGCAGGGCTAATACCTGCCACGTAGGCTTTTAAAACTTCTAAAAAATTGTCTGTACCCGCCGCGTTTTTTAAATCGTCCAAAGACGAAATTTTTACCGTAGAGCTGTAATTTTTATACGATTCACCGTAAAAACTTTCAGCAATTGCTTCATAATCTGCTTCTTTCAGCTCTAACGCGCTAATCACGTCAAAAAGCATCCATTCTACCACACCAAAAGAAGCGACTATGGAAGATAAAGCCTGCCCCGTTTTGTTTTGCTTAAAAAGCGCGGCTTGTTCCACCGTTAAATCTTTTTGCACGGCGGATAAAAGCGTCAAAACAGTGTCCATTTTCGTAGATAATAGCACCACATCGCCGTTTTCGCATGCTTTGGCAAAAAGCCTTCCAAAATAGCTTTCAGGTGGAACGATTATTTGAAGATACTTCAATAACAATTCCCACCCCTTCTCGCTTATTGTTATAGACGAAAAAGATGGTTCTTGTAACAATGCCAAAATCTCATGATCGGTAAAACTCTCCAGCCGTCCTTCTTCAAAGGCGCGTCCAACAAAAAGATCTGATAGCAAACAGGTCATTTGCATGACGGATATAAAGTTCTCCTGCCCCACTTCTTCCTGCAGCGTCTTTTTATCCTGCGCAAACGCATCCGCATCCACTTTTAAATAGGCATACCCGTATTCTTCATACCGCTGCATACACGTTTCGTATTCATAATCGTAACGGTAAACACAAAGCGCATACACAATCTCCCCCAAGGCATCGGAACCAATTTTTGATAGCAAATGGGTATACGCGTGTTTTAACGTTTCAAAATCACCTTCTTCGCTCTTCCCTTGTTCTAAACGCGCCAATGCGTCCGTATATTCTTCGATATGCGCCTCCAAAAACTGCATACACTGTAAATACTGTTCCTCCGTGAGCCCTGTGTCCGCCATTATTTTTTGAATATTGTTAGCTTGTTCACGCAACTTTTGCATAACGGTTTCCGGCAAAGTCTTTATCACCGTTTTTTGAAAATATTTCGTCAACAAGTTATAGAGAACGTCTTGTGCATATTCTTCCGTTTCCACAGAATACGGCTGCGATACGACGGGCGTTACGAGCACGCCCTTTTGTACCGTTGGAGCCTGCTCCACACACGCAAAAAGCGGGCATGCAAAACAAGTGCAAAGCAATATGACAAGCCCTTTTTGTATATAATTTAATAAATTTTTCGTGTGTTTTTTCATATACGTTTATTATAGCATATACCAAACGAAATTTCAAGAGTTTACAGGAAAAAAATGTTTCACGTGTAAGTTGTCTTTGACCTTTCCGTTTTCGAAATTACGTTATACAAAAATCGACCGACTGTTTAGGTCGGTCGATCTTTTGATAAATTCAAGCATCAGCTCAAAGCATGATAGCCGTCAAGCGATTCTCCACAATCTTCCAAGAAAGATCTTTCGATTGTTTCACGATCATCCGTGCTACTAATATAGTAATTCGCGTCCATCGCAATCGTACCAAAGGTAATGTCGCCCCAATAGGTAAACGCTACTAAACAACCGCTCTTTTCTTCACTGCTATCTATCACGCCGTTGTCGTTTTCTTCAGGGGAAGACGTGTCGTACGTGTTATCCGTAAACACAACTTTGCTGCCATTGAAGCCGTATACGATAAAGTTGTAGCCATTGAGATCCAGCGTGTAACCGTTGAAATCGATAATGATCCCTTCCGCATAGAGATATACGTCGTTTTGCAACGTCCAGTTGTCTTGCAACACGATCGTTACGTCTCCCATTTTGCCACAAAGGCTACAATGCCATCCTCTTACCGTCGCATTTCCCAAATTTTCAGATTGGGTAAGGCTATCTGCACAATCGGATAAAGATCTTCCCTCAAAATAACCCATACCTCTATGAGAATAGGAAACCCCTGCATAGCCATCATACGTAGCGTCACAACGAATACATTTACGACCATAATAACGACCATCTTCCGTACAACAAGCCCCTTCTACGTAATAGCTATATTCGTAACTATGGAGTTCGCTTTCGTACTCTTCGATGCTCGTCACGTTGCCGTCTGCATCGAAATAAATATATTTATTTATCTCTCTACAATTTTCGTAATCGCGCGTTTGAATCTGACAATAATTCATGTATTCATATCCAGATATATAAACGTTACTATTCTCGCTAGAAAGATACAACTCAAAGCGTCTTTGGGTTTTGTCTTCGTTCAGATAAATATAGATATATCCATAGTTTGCGTTTGTAGGCGCATATTCACCCGCTCTTTCTATAACGTAATTCAAATCGTAAAGACAATAGTGCAGCTCAGAAAATTCGCCTTTGTCGTTATAATACTGATGAATGTAGATGCTCTTGCCTTCGCCGTCTCCCAGATCAATATTGACATACGCTGTCAAACCACAGCCTAAACATTTATCCTCATATTTATACCCCGAAGTGGGCGTAAACGTCAATTCGCAACCAATCAAGGCTTTCGCTTCTGCAATCAAATCGTTCGTAAACTCTGTGTGCACTAACCGCTCATAATGACCGTAATTTACGGCAGAACCGGCTACATTTCCCGCCGCATAATCTTCGTTGCCCGCGTAATCGAATTTTACGTAGAGATGTCTCAAACAGCCCTTTGTAGCGCTATACGTATAATACGTATAGTCCATTCTTTTCAAACCACACTCGTAGCAATGAAGTTGCCCTACCTCTCCATAATAGAAGCCTTCTGCGGAAAGCCCGAGCGCCGTCAAAGCGTCAGCGGTAATCGCTTCATTTCTATGGTATTCCCAAGAATGGGCATAACTATCAACCCGAACGTCGCCAATGCCACAGCATACGCAAGCGTATTCGTAAACTTCCACGTCACCGCACTGCGTTTTAAGCGTTTGGCGTTGTTTTTCTTTGCGATAACAACCATAGCAGGTCCAGCTATACGTATCCTTACAGTTTACACAAATTGCCGTAACCTTGATCCCGTCGTCACAATCTATCGAACCGCTGAGAAGTTCCCCGGTGTGTTGATAATTGTGCTGAGATCTTTCTGCACTTTCTTTCGTCACTACGTTATAATAATTAGACATATATACAGAAGTGCGCGTAGTGTATCTATAATAGCTCTCTTCGGATGTCTGTTTTACAATCTCGTAATACTCGTCGTACCAGTCCCTTGTCTTACGTTCAAACGTACCGTATACTCTCTTATACTGATATTCCACTTCGCCTTCATAGTCGAAGTATACGTAATACCAATCTCCACAATCTTTACTATAATTGAACTGTCTCAATGCGGGAAGCCCGTTTAGAGAAGGAATGATCGCCGTATACGTTTCGTATTCTACCCAGCCCTCGTACGTATCGCCATTTTTGGTAAGATCGTTAGCGCGGCTATAGCGTTGACAAAGTATGTAATAGCCGCCGTTTTCACTTTCTTCATATTGAAGGTAACCCAAGCCATCGGTCAAATTCATTTCTTTGAAGATATCGAAATTAGAAACAACGTCTTCCGCTTCTTCTTTATCGATAACGAGTTCAGATTCGAGATCGATCGTTAACGTACCGTTCACAGTTGCATAATTTTCATAATAGACTCTCTCTGCCTCAGAATCATACCAATATCCGACATAACCAAGGTATCTATCTATAGCCGCTTTAAGTGTCAATATCTCTACGTTGCCTTCTTCATTCTTATTCGCCGAGAAGATCAGCGATCCATCTACGAGAACAAGCGTTTCATCCGTATCGTACCCTACATAATTTTCACATGCAAGGTACACGTCCAACTCACAGGTATACGCAGCCGCTGTTTCTGTCAATCTAACCTTAAAGATCCCTTCAACGTCGTACCCTACATACGCATTGTTTTCATAATCATACCGCCTGATTGCATCCGCCATATCCAACTTGATTTCATATACACCGTCTTCAAGCTCCGTCACGGAAACGTTGATGACAAACGTGAACTCACCGGTGCCATACGTGATCGTTGTGCTGAAATCTTCGATCTCCTTACCAATCGTATCGATCTTGACAACTTCTTCACCCGCGTAGGTGATCACGAGCATTGCACCTTCGTTCTCGGTTGCCTGCAACGTTGCACCAAGCATTTCATTTTCGCCATTTTTAAGGATCGCCGAAAGCTTGCTTTCCTCTTTGCTTCCTTCCACGTCGAACGTGTATTCGTCAACGTTTACGGACATGTCGATCGAATGATCACTATCCTGATCGTTGACGTCCGCAATGATCTGCACCAATACTTGATCAACTGCCTTGACAAGACCTTCGAGTGTCATTTCTTCCACGTTCAAAGTCACTTTGCCGTTATACAGTTCGTCTTCGCCGTTCTTGATAACAACGATCACGTTTCCTTCGTCGGAGCCGATCACAGACGTTATAGAAACTTCATAACCGTTATGCGTTCCGATTAAGCTATACGTATTGTCCGCATTATAATGGAACGTAAGGTCGCCTACGCCTGCAATTTCCACATGGAAGGATTCCCACGCACCGTCTTCGTACAAATCCAAGAGAATTTCACCCAAAATCGTTTCGCCGTTTTTAAGAACGCTTGTAAAGCTCATGTTCTCCCAGTCGATCTTCAATTCACCGTTATAAACGACTTCTGCACCTTGTTTAATCTCCAAGTTTGCTTTATCCACGCTCGATCTCAAGTTGCCCGTAAGAGTTGCTTGATAACCGCTATATTCCATAGCGATCGTATAGCTATGATTTGCATATTCTACATGCATCAATCCATCCAACGCAAGCTCGATTGCTTTCAACGAACCATCATTCAACGTGATAATAACAGTGGCTTTGTCGTTATACTCTTCTACGAATGCCTTAAGTTGTTTGCTACAGCTAAATACTTCTTCGCCGCCGTTTTCAGCATTGGGAACGTAGTTAGGCTCGCCGTAGAAATAGATATTCAACAACTGATCCACGGTATACGTCGCCGCATAATTTTTAATACACTCGTAAGCAACGTTGTATTGCACCTTGGCTTCCTCTACCGTAACGGTTCCAGGCGCAAGGTTTGCTTCGTTAATAGACATGACGATAATATCTGCCAACGTGTTTTCATAATAAGATTCAAGTTTTGCTTCAAAATCAATTTCTACGCCGTAGATTCCATATACCAAAGTTTCAATCGTGCTGAATACAACGTCCACTTCAATTTCATAGCTTTCGCAGATCGTTATCACACGATCGGCAATCGTTTTCAGCTTCATATCGGGAAGCGTTTTCAATTCTCCCATGAGCGTATCGAATGCGTTTTCACCATAGGCTTCGTCAAACGCTTCCTTACCCTTCATTCCGCCAATTTTCAAAAGATATTCAGCGAATTCCTCAAGATCCAATTCGTAAGCTACGTCCCCATTGCTCTCTTCTGTCACGGTAAGGCAATATTCTTCCAAGAATGCACGGATCGCTTCTACCTTTAATTTTCCGTTTTCTTCCAACTTGCTATCTACATTTTTGATGGATTCAAGGAATTTTTCAACCATCGGTTTATACATAACCATGTAAGATTCCAGCTTGTTGTTTGCATCAACCAACGCCAAAAGCTCATCCGATGTAAATCCATAACCGAACATCGAACGTAATATCGCATCAAAGAAAACATCGCTGTCGCCAAAGGAACTGTGCTGATTATTATCCGACACTGTTTCCACATATACATATGCGCCGTCTAAATATATGAACACTTCAGCTTGATCATGTTCCGTATCTTCTGTGGATACTGTATCTTGACTATTCTCCACAGAATCCAATCTTCGAATCATCTCGCCAGAAAGAAGCACTTTCAAGTGTCCCGTAGGATAGCCGTCTTCAACGTCAACCACTGCCTCTGTCAATTCGACTGTATAGAGATATTGATATTTCTCTTGACGGTTGATGTCTCCAAAATAATCGCGGAAGATGACCAAATTGCTGCCCTCTTCCAAAACAATGGAATACGTGCCGTCTCCAATCCACGCGCTAAGAAGTTCTGAAACACTTTCCAGTTTTGTTCCAAGAGCGGGAATTGTTTCCGTATAAGATTGATTACAGTTTTCACAGGTATACGTTCTGACACCTTTTTCCTTTTCGGTAGGAAGGAAAGTGATTTTAGAACTGTAATTGTGCCCCTTTGCGGGAAAACTCTCTTCATATTGCTCGCCGCAATCGCATACACGCGTTGCCACTCCGGCCTCCTCACAAGTGGGAAGCTTGGCATCTTTTAACGTATATACGTGTTCGTGCTTGAGATATTCTTCCATTTCTTCTTTCGTCGCGGTTTCCACCGTTACGTTTTCAGAAACTTCTACCTTGTCTTTTATCTCTTCCGCAACAATAACTTTGTTGATGGTTTCCGCTTTTTCGCTTTCCACTTTAACGTCTTCGGAGTTGATAGCAATGTTTGTAACAGAAGCGTTCGTACCGCTTACGTTTACTTTCGTACCACTTGCCTTTTCATTGACAACTATGTTTTCTACTCCGCCTTCCACCTTCACTTCTGCTTTCGCCTGTACATCCAGTTTTTGCACCTTTGCGGTGGAAGCTACGTTTACTTCTGTTGTTTTTTCATCGCTCGTCGCCGTTTCCGCTATTATCACGTTAAGAACTTCACCCGCAACGTCCACTTTTGCCGCAGCTTTCAATTCCACTTTATCAACTTTTGCCGTGCTTGCAACAGTCACGCTCACGTTTTCCGTCGCCTTTACATTCCCATTGACCTTAACACTGGACACTTCACCCGCGATCTCGACGCTCGCCGCAGCAGAAATCGCCATCTCTGCAACCGTTGCTTTGCTTGAAATGTTGACACTTGCGCCACTTGCGTTTTCACTAACTTCCACGCTTCCTAAAGTTGCACCGCTTCCCGCGTTCAGTGTGCCGTTACCTTCAAGTGTAATACTTGCCACGCTAGAATATTCAATCTCGACACGGGTTTCGGATTTCACCTTACCTTTCCCCGAAATTCTCGCATTGCTGAAACGAATCGTCGAACTCGCCGCTTCCAATTCATATTCTACGTTTTTAGAGATCTTCACGTCGTTAAACATAATATCGCCGTTTGGCACGGAAATATTTAAGGTACCATTTTTAATCGTACCTTTCTTTAACTCGATCACACAACCTACTTCCTGGGAAACGATTTGCAGCGTATATCCATTCAAGTCCAATTCGTTATCGCCCAAATCAAAGGTGCATACATAATCAAGGACAACAACCTTGCCTGTTCCATTTGTTGCTTCCACGTCTTTTTGCGATAAAACGTAATTTTCAGTAAATATGTATGCCGTACTCTCGCCGCTAAAAATGCTTTCTGCTTGCTCTACAGAACCATCTCCACCTTCCGAGCTGGAGTCACCCCCACTTTCTGAGCTAGAGTCGCTTCCGCTTTCCGAGCTGGAGTCACTTCCGCTTTCCGAACTAGAGCTGCTTCCGCTTTCCGAACTAGAGCTGCTAGTTCCCGCGCCGAGATCGCTATTGCAATTGGAGCATGTAAAAATACCAACCGCTATCCCACAGCAAACGATCAAGGTTATTAATAAGATGAACCATTTGTTCTTAAGGATCTTCTTCAATTTTTCCTTCATATTCATACCTCCAAGATACACTCAAAATATATGATTCGCTTTCGTTTTATATCTTCATATTGTTTTTGGCCGCAAAATCTTTCTCTCTTGCTTGTGGCACCAAATTCAAACAAAATTTAGAAAAACAATGCTCACATGTCATTGCATACAAAACATGTCTTTTTATAAAGGTTATTAAATTTCAAGCCTTTGTTTTATTTTACCGCTTTTCCCAATGATTGTCAAGAGAATTCAATAATATAATATAAAAATATGCTTAATGATATACTTAAATAAAATTGTTTGTTAAAAAGGGTCAAACGGTATTTTGGAATTTAGACAAGCCAATTGCGACTTTTTTATTCCGTAAAACTTATTAAATTCTTCCATAAGAAAAAATAGGCCGAACGTCTTTCTTACAGTAAAGAGATTCAACCTATTAAGACTTGGTGCGAAGGGGCAGGAATTGAAGACGCCGATCTACTTAAAAAGTCCTTTATTTATAAGGCATTTTGGGGCTGAACGCCAAAGTGGTCGCCAAAAATTTTTTGAGAAGTTTGAGCTTATTCAATAATTTTGAAATCTTCTCTATCTACGTTGAGTTCGATTTCTTCATCGTTGTTTTCACCTACGTTATAAAACAAAATCCCCCATCTTCCCTCGATAGCATAAGGGAATAATACGCAGCCGTGTGCCCCTTTATGCACGCCTTCAAAAGCGTATTTCGGCTTTTCTACGAGCAATTCAACCTTATCATATTCTTTTACGTCGCATTCTGTTAAATGGGTATAGTTCTCCATCTTCACATTCGCGAAAAAATCCTCCATTTCCAATAACAATCTTTCAGGATAAACGATTTGATCGGGAATAAGATGTTTTTTATTTACTTCCGCAAAAGCAAATTCACCTCTATTGTTTGGATTAAAAAACCAAACGGTACATATATCGCCATTGATTTTTGCGATTGTACCAGAATAATCTTTGTGTATTCCTTTTTTTGCTAATTCTTCTAATTCCTTGTTTAATATTACACCTTCTAATAATTTCATCTTAACCTCCAAGCGGCGTATTACACGTAATTTTTCCAAGCGTATGCACCATCCAACCTGTAACAAGTTTTATATTCTTTCTCGTTGCGCTATCCACGGTTATGGTTATATTGATACGTTGTCCATACTCATCTAATTTCCCTATTTCATAATCTCCGTTTAGGTATTTTTGTTTCGCTTGTACGTCAAATTCCATTTTCAAATATTCGGAATCCGTTTTGCTAAAACCTAATCCCTTAAATAACTGTATCTTACCGTTCGAGATGTATTTCTCCTTATCCGAGAAAATATATTCTGTAAATTTTTCAATGGGACAAATCGCTGTCATTTTTCCGTTCGGCTTTTCGATTCCGTTTAATTTGCAATCACAATTCGGGTGCAATAACCCGTCGCCTTCCGCTTCCTTTTTGGGCAATCGTGATTTTACAAAATAACACCCCGATAATACGCTACATTCTTTACAATGTCTTAAACTCTCTAATCTTTTACGAATTTCCTCTCGTTCTTTGCCTTCTTCATCGGGAATGCCCCAATGAAACCATTTTACCCAATTATTATCTACAATCTCGCCATTTTTGTAAATAAAATTATCAAATATCCCCATAATCCCTCTCTTTACATTTATTCCGCTTGCAAGTCGTAGAGGCATTATATCATGGATTTTTCCATTGTCAAGACACCACTACCATCTTTTTATTATTTTATCATATTTTTTTATAAAAAACAGCCCAAACCGAAACATATTTCGATTTGGGCTTTGTATCTTTTGGTGCGGTCGACAGGAATTGAACCTGCATGGAGTTACCCACAAGATCCTTAGTCTTGCGCGTCTGCCAGTTCCGCCACGACCGCATTAACGAACATTATTATATATCACTTGTACGCTTTTGTCAACTCATTTTAATCAATCTTTTGAAAAAATTTTAAAATTTTTCCTTTCCCTTCTCCACGGCTGCATAATATTCCGTATCCAGCGCACAATATTTGTAAATGGAGGCATTTTTATGAAAGCAACTGGAATAGTTAGAAGAATAGACGAGCTGGGGCGCGTGGTGATTCCGAAAGAGATTCGCCGTACGCTCCGCATCAAAGAGGGCGACCCCCTTGAGATTTTTACCGACCGCGACGAGCTAATGCTTAAAAAATATTCACCAATCGCAACACTCGAACGATTTAGCAAAGCCACTGCGCGTTCTTTGAACGATTTAAGCGGTAAACTTGCCGTGATTTGCGACACCGACGGCGTGTTGCACGCTTTTGGCGACGGCAAAAAGGATCTTGACGGCAAAAGCTTGTCCGATGACATGGATAAGATTTTGAAAGAACGGCGTAGCTATATCGCCAACGCCGCTGAAGGCGGGGACATCCTTCCCCTTACGGCTTCCCGTGAAGAAGGTGTGACGGCGCAAGTGATCGTGCCCATCGTTTCGGGTGGGGATTGTCTTGGCGCGGTTGCCGTACTCTCCAAAGAAGACGGTGCGAAAATGGACGGCTCGGACATGAATCTTGCACGCCTCACCGCAGACATTTTAGCCAATCAATTTGAATAAACACAGGGGGCAGGGTTGCGATAAAACGCAAAAATCTGCCCATTACATATATGCCTGCCGCCTATACGCACCATGTTGTTGCGCGGGAAACGCTTGATCTGCTCCCGCTTGACATGAAAAACAAACTTCAACCACACCTTCCCCTTTATTTCTTCGGAGCGCAAGGTGCGGATTTTTGTTTTTTTTATCCCGCTCGCAACGAATCTTCAAAAAATCTCGGCTCGTATCTACACCGTCAAGGCGGATTCCCTGCCTTGAACGTTTGTAAAGCATTTTCCGCCGAGCCGCCTCTTTTCGCCTATTCTCTTGGCTTCATCACACACTATGCCGCCGATACCGTTTTTCACCCGTTTATCTATGAAAAAACAGGCAAATCTCTCCTTCGACACACGCGCATTGAAAACGCGCTTGATTGTTATTTTAAATCAAGTTTTCCTTTGGATTATAAAGAATATTTCCGCGCTAAGCTTGCCGCCAAAGACAAAAAAGAATTGTTTTCACTCTACGCGGCGATCTCTGCGGGCGTTGGTTTTCCACCGCTCGATCAAAAGG
>JAZORL010000181.1:0-12081 GCA_045656625.1 Candidatus Scatosoma sp.
ATTACAGCCTTTACAGCGAAGTATCCTTCGGCTTATACGTAGGTTATCCCGATGGCGCGGCAATTTCTGTGACGATCAACGGTCAAACCTGTTCGTCGTTTGTAAGCGATGGTTTCTACACAGTAGAAATTAACGGTAAAAACTTGAATATCCACAAGATGAACGAGCCTGCAAATGTACTCTTGACGGCAACGCTTACGGATGCACAGTATAACGGCACGGAAGGTCTTACGCTGAATATTACGGAAAACGGATGGAACTGTGTTCAAATTTCCCACATCTTGGGTACGCAGGCGTACGTGATTGAAGAAGTGACGGAATGCAACTTGACGGAAGAAAGCACCGAGGAAGAATACGTTGCATATATGCAAAAGGTAAATAACTTCACGGCATACGAAAACTCGCTTTACGTAGAACCTTCCATCGTTGCTACGTTGCGTGCAAAGTATGCGGTTGCGAAAAAGATTTACACGTTCACGTCTACGAGCGATAGCAATGTTAGCACGTCTGCAAGATTTGAATCGGTACAAAGCAAAGCAGATTCTTGGTATCAAGACGATCAAGAAAAACCTTACGGCGGCTTTATCCAAGCAGCGTTCGATGGGTCGGCAGACGGCGCAGGTTGGATTGTTTTGCCCAAGATTAACTATGCGTTGTACAGCGAAGTATCGTTTGCAGTATATGGTTCAGGCAATCCAAATGCGGTGCAGGTTGGCATCAACGGCAATAGCGCAACGTTGGACAATTCGGGCGGTATTTATTACGTCGTAGAAATCCACGGCAAGAACGTTGAATTGCATCAGATGAATAACCCTGCAAACGTATTGTTTACGGCAACGCTTACGGACGCGCAGTATAATGGCACGGAAGGCTTGAAGATTGACGTAGTTGAAAACGGTTGGAGCTGCGTTCAAATTTCTCATATTTTGGGTACGCTTGCATAAGCCGAGTGTCCATTTTAATGAAAAATACGGCGGAAACGTCTTGCGCGGGAAACTGCGCAAGACTTTCGGCCGATTAAAAAAGCGCGCGTGCGCATATATGTGCGCAAGGAGAATTGAAAAAATATTTAGGAGTTGACTTTATATGGACAAGGTCAAAATACAAAACTGGCAATTGGAATATAATGGACGTACTATTCCAGCAAACGTTCCTGGGGATATTACGATCGACCTGTATAATGCAGGCATCGTAAAAAATCCTTATTTTGGGGACAACCAAAAGGAAAACGATTGGATTCCCCGTCAGGATTTTACGTATATTACGGAAATCGAGGCGGATGAGGATTTGTTGGTGCAAGAGTCCGTTCAGCTTGTCTTTAACGGGATTGACGTATATTCGGATATTTACTTGAATAATCAGTTAATCGGCAGTACGGACAATATGTTCTTGCAATACCGCTTTGAGGTGCGCGACGTTTTGAAGAAGGGGAAGAACTTCCTTCGCGTCGAAATGAAATCCACCTTAAACAAAATGGATACCTTTGATATGACAGGGTATTATGCGATATTCAATCTAAAAAGATTGTTTGTGAGAAAAGCGCAGTGCCATTTCGGTTGGGATTGGGCACCGAAAATTTGTGCGTATGGTATTTGGGAAGACGTATATCTCGAATACGGTAATAGATGCCGTATTGACACCGTCTATACCGTAGCGGATGATAAGGGCAACGTGACGTTGTTTACCGAACTCAATTACAACATTTTCATCACCAAAGACAACGATCAGAAAAAGGTAAATCTTGTCTATGCGGACGAGCAAGGTGATACGTTGCATTACTACGTATCCAAAACGCCGTTTGGAAATGATTATCTCAAAAAATCGGTAAAAGTAACGGGCAAAAAGAATTTTGGTTGCTTTACGATGAAAGATTTTCAGCTTTGGTGGCCCATTGGTTATGGCGAACACCTCTTGTATAACTACAAGGTAGAGTTGGAAAGAAACGGGGAAATCGTACATACCGAAACGGGTAGATTTGCGTTCCGCAGCGTACAGCTTGTAGAAGAACCGAAAGGGGATTCGTTGCTTGGCTACGCATTAAAAATTAACGGAAAAGAAATTTTTGTCCGTGGTGCAAACTGGATTCCCATCGAATGCTTTACGGGCGTGGTGCAGGATGAGAAATACGAACGCCTTGTAGCTCTTGCCAAGGATGGCAACTTCAATATGCTCCGTGTTTGGGGCGGCGGTATCTATGAAAAGGATATCTTCTACGAGCTTTGTGACGAACAAGGTGTGCTGGTATGGCAGGATATTATGCTTGCCTGCGGCGATATTCCCGAAGATAAACCCGATTGGGTAGATAACATGCTCCGTGAAATCGAATACCAAGTGAAGAGATTGAGAAATCACCCCTCGCTGGTATATTGGTGTGGCGGCAACGAAAAGACGGGTAGCTGCGGCAGACACATTACAAAGGGCGATTTCTTTGTGAACTGCATTATGCAGGGTTTGATTACACACTTGGATAAAACCCGTCCTTATGCTCGTCAAAGCCCTTGTAGCTGGACGGACGTCGGCAACGACATTTCGTCGGGTGAAAGCCACCACAACTCCTTTGAAAGAAGTCTTTTGGAGGGCGTGGACAAATATAGAAGCTTGGTTTCCGAAAAAATCGTACCGTTTATCTCCGAGGCGGCGCTGATGGGGCCGAACACGGTGGAAACGAATAAAAAAATCTATCCTGCGGATAAGCTGTGGCCTATGAACGAATTGTGGGATGATAGATTGATGGAAAATCCCTACGGTATCGTACCTCTGACGTTTGCGCAAAGACAAATGAAATATGCGGAAGATACCTACGGAAAAGTCAAGAACTTGGAAGATTTTACGGCGAAAGCGATGCAGATTCATGCGGAATGTATGCGTGTGGAAGCGGAGTTTGCCCGTTCTAACGAAGGCATTACCGAAGGCTTTATGAACTGGATGTATTCGGATATTTGGCCGTCGGGCAGTTGGTCGGCAATTGATTACTGGTGTGAACCCAAGCAGGTTTATTACCAAATGAAACGCTCTTATGCTCCTCAGCTTATTACGTTTGTAGAAAACGGAAAAGGGGAAACGGAACTCGTCGTTATCAACGATACGTTCAATCCCTATTCCACGGCAATCCATTATGGAGTAAAGACACTTGACGGAGCAGTGCTGTATGAAACAAATACGGCTGTAAACGGACTCGTTGGGGTATACAAAGAAAAAGTCGAGTTCGATTGCAACAGAGCAGACGTTTATCTGTTTGCAGACTATACTCAAAACGGCGAAAACGATTCCGTAGTATATTCCCCCAAGCTTTGGAGCGGTGTTCGTTTTACGAGTGATTACGAAGTAAAAACGGAAAAACTCGACGCTTGTTCGGTTAAGGTGACGATTAAAGCAAACGCATTTGCGAAATCGGTGTTTATTTCGATGAAGGACAACTATAAATATAGCTACTCCGACAACTATATCGACGTAGAGGCAGGCAAGGAAAAATCGGTGGTAATTACGGCAAACGAGCCTATTGACGAAACGCAAATTATCGTCACCGACTTTGCCAAGATGACGGTGTGATATGAAGAAATATAACGTAAACGGAGTGGAGTTTTTCGATTGGAAGGGCAAGCCGTACTGCACCATCAATCAATGCGGAGTGGAAGCGACCTATCCCTTTGAAAAACCGCAAACGGAGTTCCCCATACAAGCCGTTTTAATGGACTTGGATGGCACGACGGTTATCAGCGAAGAATTTTGGATTTATCTTATCGAAAAAACGGTCAAGCAAATCTCTTCTCCTGATTTTTGTTTATCGGAAGAAGATACGCCGTACGTATCGGGCTTTTCCACAGCGGAACACTTGGAATATTGCCTGAATAAGTACAAAATTCCCAAGACGGTAAACGAGGCGCTCGAAGTATATCACAAGACGGCGCGTTTCGAGCTAAACGAAATTATGGAAGGCAGAGGAAACGTGGACGCCTTCAAACCGAGAGCGGGCTTGAAAGAATTTCTTTATAGCTTGAAAAAAGCAGGGATAAAGATTGGGCTTGCGACGAGCGGTTTGGATTATAAAGCAATCCCTGAAATTGTTTCCGCATTCCGCGTTTTAGATATGGGTGATCCCATTGAATTTTACGATGCGGTGATAACAGGCGGTAGACGAAAAGGGGAAAGGGAATACGGCACGATTGGTGAAATGGCGGTCAAGCCCCACCCTTGGATTTATTCGGAGCTTGTGGGCGGCTTGAACGTGGATAAGAAAAACGCAATTGTGATTGAAGATTCGTCGGCAGGGCTTTTGTCTGGACGGCTTGCCGGAATGAACGTTATCGGCTTCAACGACGGCAATCTTATCCAAAGTGGTTTGCAGGAAGAATGTATTACCATGGTGGATACGTTTGAAGATATTATTAAATTTTTACAGTTAAAAAAATAAAACATAGCAGGAGGAAAATATTATGAAAATGAAAAAAGGCATGAGCGTTCTTTTAGGCGGCGTATTGTTGTCGAGCTCGCTGTTTGCAACGGCGTGTGGCGGTGGTCGCGCAAAAGGTACGGTAGACGTGGAAGGTAAAACGACGATTCAGGTTGCAGGCTATGATGTTGGTCTTGGTTTGGACTGGCTGAAAGAGGCGGCGAAAGAATTTGAGGCTAAAATTGGGAAACAATCCTTTGAAGAAGGCAAGGAAGGTGTTGCCGTCGTTGTATCTGGGTGCGAAGGCGCGGATATGATGGAGACCAAGAATTTGAATAAGGACGTATACTTCACCGAATTGTTTGATTATTATAAATATGTAAACAAAAAGAAAGTTGCGGATATTTCGTCGGTTGTAAATGATTCGCTTAGCGTATTTGGCGAGAATACGACGGTGGGCGCAAAGATGGATCAATCCATCAAAGACTTCCTTACGTCTAAAGATGGAAACTATTATGCACTTCCTTTCTACGATGGCTTTATGGGCTTTGTCTATGACGTAGAAATGTTTGAAGATAACGGTTTCTTCTTTGACGAAAATGGCAATTTCACGGGCGATCCCACGCAAAAATCGGCTGGTATCGATGGAGTGAGTGGCAATTGGGACGACGGTTTGCCTAAGACGTACGCACAGTTTAATCAACTCGTTGAATATATTCGCGACGAGGCTGATATTACGCCGTTTGTGTATTCCCCGAAAACGCAAGACTATTTCAGAAAGGGTATGACCAACTGGTGGTCTGACTACGAAGGAAAGGATTATATGCTCCGAAACTGGAACATCGAAGGGGAAACGGACTATATCGAAGGATTTGATGAAAATGGCGAACCCATCATCAAAACGACGACGGTTGGTGTTTCTAACGTAAACGTTTTACAGCAACAGCCTGGGAAATATTACGCTTTGGATTTCATAAAAGACGTTGTTTGTTCGGATGAGGATAATTATACGAGTGAATCCGATCATAAAAACGCACAGCTTAAATTTATTAAAGGGGAGATGGCCAGCGAACCCGTTGCTATGATTATGGAAGGCGCATGGTGGGAAATTGAAGCGGACCTTGCAGATTCCTTTAATATCATTTCGAGAAATGATATCGATTATGATGCAACGCAGGGCGAATATAAAAACACGAGAAGATTTGCCTTTATGCCTGTTCCAAAGGTAGACGAAGCGCATTTGGCAAAGAGCCAAAAGCAAACCCTTTATTCGGGGAACGATGCGTTCTGCTTTATTAGCGCAAACTCCAAAGGTGCAAAGCTGGAAGTAGCAAAACTTTTCTTGCAATTTATGCACACGGACGCACAACTTTCCTCGTTTACGGCGAAAATGTCCATTACTCGTTCGATGAATTATCAAATGAAGGATGAAGATTTGGAAAAGATGACGCCCTTTGGAAAATCGGTAATGGAAATGAAGAGCGTGTCGGATATCGTATATCCTTATTCTGGACACCAATATTATATTGACAATTCGTCCAACTTTGCGCTTGGTCAATGGGGTTGGAAATCTATGATTAACGGCAGAACTGCATTTAACCCGTTTGAAGAATATTTGAATTATCCAAAGACGACGGCAAAAACGTATTTTGAGGGGTTGAAAAAGGCTCACTAACAAGGAGTAAAAAATGAAAAAAAACGCATTGACAAAACGAAAAATCGATAAAAAATTGGTTTTTTATATTATTTGTTTTGCTTTTCCTATATTGCAATTTTTGGTGTTTTATATAGGTGTCAATTTTCAAAGTTTTCTGCTTGCATTTCAAGAATATAATGAAGCTGATTCCAAGTTTGAGTTTTTAAGCAATAAGCACCTTTTTGACAATTTCAAAGATATCTACAAAGACTTAACGGAAACGAAGAGGTTGCTATTTGCATTAAAGAATACCATCATCGTATGGGTAGCCACCTCTCTTGTCGGTACGGTTGCGGCGGTATTTTTTTCCTATTATATTTATAAGCAAAAGGCGACGGGAAGATTTTTTAGATTTATTCTTTTCATTCCGTCCATTTTGCCTGCTGTATTGTTGGCTATGGTGTTTGATCTCTTTACAGCGGACTTTATCCCCCGTGCATTTGATAGTGTACCGGAGATGGGCTTACTATATATGAATAAGCCCAATGTCCGTTTCGGGGTAGTGGTATGCTATACCGTTTTTATCGGATTCGGTACGCAAATTTTGCTCTATACGGGAACGATGGAGCAAATTTCGTCCTCCATTATTGAAGCGGGGCAAATTGACGGCGTGACACCGATGAAAGAGCTGTGGTATATCATTATTCCCGAAGTAATGCCAACGATAGGCACGTTTTTAATTGCAGGGGTAGCAGGGGCATTTATGAACCAGGCGAATCTATATAGCTTTTATGCTAACAAAGCAATTGATGAAGTCTCTACGTTGGGCTACTATATGTTTAATATTGTTAAAAAGGATACCGTATATGGCTATGGGGAGAAGTGGTATCCATATGCCAGCGCGATTGGGCTTTGCTGTACGTTCTTGGCTGTGCCGTTAACGTTGCTTTTGAGAAAATTCTTTGCAAGGTTTGAGGAATAACGTTATGACAAAAAGAATATTAAATAAAATAAAAAAGAATCTGAAAATTAGCTACGTTATTCTCTTTGTGATTTTGCTTGCGTATACGATTGTTTTGCTTACGCCGCTCTTCTGGTCAATTTTGACCTCTTTAAGAAGTGCGGGAGATTGGGGCTGGGTGATAACGGAACCAGATGCGTCTAACGTTTTTTGGCCGAAATCCTTTAATTTTTCAAATTACAAAGAAGCTTACAATAGCCTTGAAATTAATCGTACAAGAGGTGGACAAGAATACGGATTTTTACTCCCGGATATGTTTTTGAACTCCATCTTATATGCCGGCGGCTGTGGCTTGGTGGCAACGATTACGCCGTGCTTGGCGGCATATTTGTGCGCAAGATACCGTTATAAATTCGGAAATATCGTCTACACGGTCGTTTTGGTGACTATGGCGATTCCTATTATCGGTAATTTACCTTCGGAAATACAGATGGTTAAAAACATCGGTTTATACGATAACTTATTCGGCTTGTATATTCTTAAGGCAAACTTTCTTGGAATGTACTTTTTGATTTTCTATGCGCAGTTCAAAATGATTCCGCAGGATTATACGTCGGCGGCGGAAATTGACGGGGCATCAGAATTCCGTATTATGGTGCAGGTTATTTGGCCTTTGGCAATCAGTACGATCACCACGGTATTTTTGCTGAATTTTATCAATTTTTGGAATGATTATCAAATTCCCATGATTTACTGGGATTCTCGTCCCGTGGCAGCATTTGGTATATTTGAATATTACCGTACAAGTGTTGCGTCCACACCTGTAAGACTTTCCGCATTTTTTATGGTAGCAGCACCTATTTTGCTTGTGTTTGCAATCTTTAATAAAAAGATTATGTCGAATATGTCGGTTGGTGGGATTAAGGGCTAATCTAAGAAGGAGAAAAAATGAAAAAAATGAAAAAGATGATTACCGGTTTTTGTTTAGCGCTTGCACTCGGTGCGACCGTCACTTCGGGCGCATTGATTGCAAAAGCGGTAAACGGTGAAAATTCGGTAATGGAATTACCGGAAAGCGGTTTTATTGGAGAATGTTACGATATCCCAGTATTTTACACGGAAATTAACGGGGAATCGGTGCGGGCAGACGCTCGTATCTTAACGCCAGACGGTAACGTGTACACTGGTACGCAATTAAAGCCTACGATGGCGGGGCAATACGTTGTAGAATACACTGTGGACGGAGAAGTAGTAAAGACGGAAACGTGTCTTATTCATCGCCGTGCGACCGATTTCTTCTCCGTGAATAAGTTTGCGCAGGTGCAAGGTATTACGCGGTATCGTTATCATGGCAATCCCTATTTTACGGGGGTAAAGGTGAACGTGCAGGCGGGCGCAGAGATTACGTTTGAACGCGAAATCGATATGACGAACAAGTCGAAGAACGATATTTTCTTCGAGGCGATTATCGAGCCGAGCAAGTATTTGGAAATCGACTACGGACAGATGATTCTTACCTTTACCGACGTTGAGGACGATACGAAAACAATGACGATTGTGGCGAGCGACGGGCATTTGGATAGTCTTACGTCCGGCGGTGTTGCGTACGTGAGAGCAGGCTGTAACGGTCAGTCTATCGGCGGCTTAGAAAAGAGAGCCAATGGTTCGTTTGTATTTAATACGACGGATATTTACGGCTCGGTTGCGCCGTTCAGCTTCCGTGCGCAGACGTTTGACGGGGATCCTAATTACGATTATAGCTTAGGGCTTAGTTACGACAGCGAAGAAAAGGCATTGTATCTGAAAAACGGTACGGGCGAAAACTACGGCAAGCAATATCTGGTGGCGGATTTTGACGATCCGACCATTTTCGGCGGTGCGGTTTGGGATGGCTTTACCAGCGGTAAGGTAAAACTTAAGGTGACGTTTGATAAGGTGCAAACGGACAACGGCAGTATTATCTTCAAGCAAATCGATGGGATTGACCTTGGTCAGCAATATCTTTTTGATGACGTTGCGCCTACATTGTCGATTGATTTGAACGGAGAGAAAGCTGCGCCTAATTCGTCGCTTGGCAAAACCTATACGGTATTCAATGCAACGGCAAAAGATTTTTACGATGCAGAAGTTCCTGTTTTGGCGGAAGTGAAATATGAAAATCTTTCGACGGGGAACAGCTATGACGTCTTTGTTCAAAACGGCAAGTTTATTACCGACAAAGTGGGGAAATATACCATTACGTATACGGCGAAAGATTTGTCGGGGAATGGTACACAAGAGGAAATTTCCTTCTACTGTTATGGAACGGCGGATGAAATTAAGATTGAAAACGTAGATGAAGACCAAACGGTTTCCGTATTTGACGAGGTGACAATCGTTGGGGAAAACGGCGTAAGCATGACGGGCGGAAACGGTAATTTATACATTGATTGCATGGTATTCGCACCCGATGGACAAGAGGTAGCGTTGCAAAATAATACCTTTGTGCCTGATATGATCGGGGATTATAAAATCGTCTATACGGCAAAGGATTATTTTGGCGTTGAAGCGAGAGAAGAATGCCTCGTGCACGTGTCGGCAATTGAACGTGCGGTATTTTTGACGGAACCTTCGTTGCCCGAAGTATTGATTGCAGGTTTTCATTACGACTTGCCTGAAGCGGTTGCAAAGACCTGTGAAGGGAACAATGTAAAGGATGCAGTTGTAGAAACGTACGTGAATGGCGAAAAGGTAGAAGGTAGCTTTACTGCCCCTGAAAATGGTTCTGCAAACGTGGAGTACAGAGCGTACCTTGCAGGAGATACCGGTAATTATGAAAGCATTACGAAAACGATAGCGGTTGTAAATGGTAATGCGGGTAAAGATCAAGCGGCGTATTTTTACGATGAAGCGGGAAAGGTGACTGCTGAGGTCGTTGATAACGGCGTGAAGCTGAGCCTTAGCGAAAGCGGCGTTGTGTCGTTTGCCAATAAATTAAACGGCGAATCGTTTGAATTTACTGCAAATTATGATCCGACAAAGGTGAATTTCTCCAAGATGCGCGTTGTATTATTCGATGCGGCGAAAAGTAACGTTTCCGTCACATTCCGTTTGACGTTTTCCGCAAACGGCGTGAGCGTAGGATTGCCTGGTATGGAAATGTCTGCGTTGGCAAGAAAAGGAGAGACGTTTGCATTAAAGTATAATAACAATCAATGCGTTTTGAACGACATTAACAACAACGTCAATAATTTTGTGCGTTTAGATGACAATGGTAATTCGTTTGCGGGCTTTTCGGGCGCAGTATTTATGAAGATTTATTTTGACGAGGTTAGCGAAGAAAGTGCAATAATCGTACGGTCTTTGAATGCACAATCGTTGGGTACAAAGAAGACGAAGGATGACGTTGACCCTCAAATTGCCATCGGCGGAGAATATCTTTATAAACGCAAGGTTGGCGATACGCTTACCGTGTATAAAGCAAATGCGTACGACGTTTTAAATGAGGTTGTCGAGTTTACAGTGAGTGTAAGCGCACCTGACGGCAGTATTTTGTTGAAAAAAGCCTCTCCTAATCAGGAGCATCAAGTCGTGTTAAGTCAGCGCGGGATTTACAAAATCATTTATACGGCGAAGGACGCGGCAGGCAATGAGGTTCGCGGTGGGAGCACTGTGGAAGCGGGTGACGTGACCAAGCCTACGTTGACGGTCGATGGAAACGTTGCGAAATCGTATAAAGTGGGCGCTACGGTGAAATTGCCCAACGTGACCGTTACGGACGATACGGGTATGGCATACTGTGATGTTTTTGTTGAGTTGCCTACTGGGGAAGTGAGATTGCTTGTGCATTATGAAAATGACAAGAAGATTTCTTATCTTTCGGCGTTAGACGAGCATTACCCCAACTCCTTCAAGGTGAACGAAAATGCGTTCAAGGCGGAAAAGGCGGGGAATTACGTGATCCGCATTATGGCATACGATGATGCGTACAATTACGTATTGCAAGAATATGCGTTTATGGTAAAGTAAGGAGGATGAAAGCATGACGAAGAAAATATTAAAAATTTGTTCGGTTGCATTGGCTCTCCTTACGGTGTTTTCCGTAGGCGCTTGTAAGGATAAGAAAGAAAGCGCGCAATCCTCGACGGAAAAGGTAGAGGTTTTGGAAAAGAGCGGATACAAGCTGGTTAGCGGCGGTATTAGCGAATATAGAATATTGCTTGCGGAAAACTCGTTGAAAAACGAGCTGGTTGCCGCACAGGAATTGCAAAACTTCTTATATGAAGCAACAGGGGCAACGTTGCCTATTTTATACGGAGACGACATAGCGGAGAATGCGCCGATTATCAGTATCGGGCAGACTGAGCGTGCTGATGCTGCCTCGCTTAGTGTTGAAAATTTGGAACTGAATCGTTCGGGCTACCTTATGAAAACGCTTGGCAACAGTTTGTATATTATTGCGGACGAGCAGTTTGCTGGTCTTGGTTGCGTTTATGCAGTATACGATTTGTTGGAAGATTGCATTGACTATCGCTATTATCATTCGGACGAAATCCACTTTGAAGAAAAGCAAAACGTAGAATTGTATAACTATGACGAAGTGGTCACGCCGACGTTCGACTTCCGTTCAACGTGGTATCCTGCACTGAATGAGGAGGAGTATAGAAGACGTTTGCGCTATTTTCAATTTAATGAAGAATACGGTTGGAAAGCGCATACGCAAACGGGAGTTATCGTAGACAAGAATATCTATTTAGCCGATCACGCTTTCGGTGCGACAAAGACCGTGCAAAATGAAGACGGCAGCACGACGGAAGTACCCGATCACTGGTTCTCAAATATGGCGGCTCAGCAGCTTTGCTGGACGGCAGGGGAAGAGATGGAATACGTTGCCGCAAGTGATTTGTACGTCAATATCACAAACAACCCCGACAAATTATATTTCCAAATGGGTCAGGCGGATAATGCAGGTTTTTGTACTTGCGCAAGATGCGAAAAGGCAAAAGCGGAATGGGGTATGAACAACGCAGGCTTGCAAATCAATTTTGCCAACAACGTTACAAAGATTATCAACGAATGGGTTAAACGTGATTATCCCGAGGGCAGAGACGTGCG
>JAZORL010000182.1:0-4290 GCA_045656625.1 Candidatus Scatosoma sp.
TCTTGTTTGTTTGCCACACTTCGGGCATAATATCCATTGTGTTTCTTCTTGCATATTACTCTATTCTTAATCCGCCTAAAAATTTCAACAATGATTCTTGCCCTTGTTCATCATTTTTGAAAACAGCTGTATTTTCCAAAATATTTGTACAAGTATTTTCTATTTCAACACGAAGTATCTTGTCGGCTTCTTTTCCCCATAACGTACTGTTTTCATCCAAAAGGCGCTCAATCATAGGAACAAATATTTTCATATCTTCGGACAATTTTTCCTTTTTATAAAAGAACGTACCCGTTAAATAATTTTTAACTTCAGCAAGTTGCCGTTTTAATCTTGCAGGCAAAACAAACA
The DNA here is from genome assembly GCA_045656625.1 of Candidatus Scatosoma sp. GTDB lineage: Bacteria > Bacillota > Clostridia > Christensenellales > Borkfalkiaceae > Scatosoma. Next base: position 352 of record JAZORL010000182.1, read on the forward strand.
AACCCATTGCTTCAATTAATCCAATAGATTCACTTTTGATATGATGATATTTTCTATGTGCGTGAAATATCCCGTCGGGGTGTTTTTCGTTGACACGATTGTTTCTTAAAATCATATCAAGAATGTACCCGTCTTTCGTCTTACGCGCAATACAACTGGCTGTATTATGCCTTTCGTCGCCCGTATGTGAAAGAATATCCAATTCCATATTCTCATAAGACTCCCACGCTGTTACAATATCCATTGCAAGCGCTGATAAATCTTTCCTATTTTGTCCCTCTAAACGAAGCGCCGTATTATACCAATCTAATACGCCCATTTTTACGTTAGGATACTTTATGTTGCGCAATTCTTTTCTATATCCAACTTTTTGCATCGGTAGAATAGTTTTTCCGCCTTGAAAGTGATTGTGCATTAAAATCGAACCGCCAACTCTCGGTAAAGGTGCATTATTACCAATGAAATAATGTGGGTATTGCTCTACAAAATCAAACAACAACTCTATTGTTTCTTCGTTGAGTTCCATAGGCGTATGCTCTACACTAATGGCTATTCCGTGTTCATTAAAATACGCATACGGCGAATATTGCCAAAACCATTCTCTTCCATTTAAATCCAAAGAGATTGTACGCATATTTCTGCGTGAAAAACCTGGTTTTTGATAACCTTCATTGTTACGACAAATGATACATTTAGGATAACTTGTGCTTGCAACAGTAAGTTGCTTTTGTAAATCTTTGTTGTTTTTTTCGGGCTTACTTAAATTGATTGTGATTTCCAACCCATTATCTGCAATCCAATGTATATTTTTATCAATGGCGCTCTTTTTCACATAATCAGAATGAACCGCATACGCATTTGCCCATTCTGTCGCCTTGTACGGACTTTCTTGGTATAAGGAATAAAAACGAGTTTCAAATTCACTTGGTTTAAGCATTACTGCATCCATTAACTTTTCGCCAAGCGTTGCAGTATCGTAATTAAGTTCTTCTTTATCTAAACACGAAAAAATTCCTTGCAAAATAGAATCAGGCAATTCGGGAATATCCTTTATGTCAGTTTCCGTATAATCGTATATGCCTAATATATCCATAATCTGATTACGTGCATACACTTCATCTCGCGAAGATAATTCCAAGTATTTTTTTGCGTATGCAACCAGTTGTGCAATATAATCATTCAATCTCATTTTCTTATTCTCTTTTAATCTCCAAAACAAATGCCCATTGCCTTCGCAAGTTTAACTAATTCGCCGTTAGGATCTACATTCTTTGTTTTTTGACCAATTACATCTTCCAAAGAAACGTCTATAATTTTATCGCCTTGTAATGCAACCATTCTACCAAAGCCACCTTTCATACAAAGTTCTACTGCTGCATAACCATAGCGAGAAGATAAAACTCTATCGTGTGCCGTAGGCGTTCCTCCACGTTGAATATGTCCAAGTGTAGTTGCTCTTGCTTCCGAACCCGTCAAATTTTCAAGCTGATCGGCTACGATTGCACCCACACCACCCAAACGGATAGAATCCGCACTATCTTCAATAATTTTGGATACGACTTGTTTTCCGTCTAAAGCTTTTGCGCCTTCGGAAATTGCAACAATAGAAAATTCTTTTCCTTTTGCTTTATCCGTTTTAATTTTGTCCGCAACCTTGTTAATATCATAGGGTATTTCGGGAATTAAAATAGCATCTGCCGCCCCTGCAATACCTGCGTGTAAAGTCATCCAACCTGCGCCACGTCCCATAATTTCCACAACCATAATTCTATGATGTGACATACCCGTAGTACGCACACGGTCAAGCCCATCTGTAGCAACGGAAATAGCAGTATCAAATCCAAAGGTGTAATCGGTATTCGCCAAGTCATTGTCAATCGTTTTAGGTATTGCAATAACATTTACACCTTTACGTGAAAAATCTCTCGCAGAAGTAAGTGTGCCATCTCCACCCAAAATGAACAATGCATCTATACTGGCAGCATTCAAATGTTCTACGGCAACATCAGAAACATCTTCGTAAGTAAGTTTATTATTTTCATCACGAATAAAGTTTCCTTGCGAGTCTTTCACGGGATATTGAAATAAATTATCTTTATTAGAACTATACAAGATTGTACCACCTTTTGTGATAATTTCTTCTACGTCATTCAAATCAAGTTTAATAAAATCACCGTGATAAAGTCCGTGATAACCGTGCCTAACTCCCATTACATTTAACCCATATTTAGAAATTGCTGTTTTTACTACTGCACGAATTACAGGGTTTAATCCTGGGCAATCTCCACCGCCAGTCATAATTGCAATCTTTTGTATTTTCTTCATATTTTTATTCTCTCTTTAATTATTTTCATCAATAATCCCATCAGAAATTTCTGCAATATAGAACGAAGCGGGATATCCGATGACCGCTTTATAATAATTCCCAACATTTGAGATAAACGTATCAACGCAGTTTTTTCTAACAAGACTCACTGTGCAACCACCAAATCCTGCACCCGTCATTCTTGAACCAATGCAACCCTTTTGCTTTTCCGCTGCTTCTACAAGCGTATCCAATTCTTTACCCGTCACTTCGTAATCAAACTTTAACGAATAATGTGATTGATACATTAACTGTCCAAAAGCAATCAAATCGCCCTTTTGCAAAGTTTCTACGCTCTTTCTAACTCGTTCACATTCACTTGTTACGTGTTTCGCTCTGCGATATATCGTTTCGCCCAATAATTCGCGGTATTTTTCAACGTCAACTGTCGATACTTGAGAAAGATTGTCCGCTTTTATCTTCGTTTGCAAAATTTGTAATGCCTTTTCTACTTCCGCACGACGTTCATTGTACTTGCTTTCGCGTAAATTATGCGGTTTGTTACAATTTGCCAAAACCAACACATAATCTTGTAAATCAAGCGGAATATACTCGTACGCAAGCGTAGCACAATCAAGCAATACTGCGTGGTTTTTCTTGCCGTTTGCCGAAGCAAATTGATCCATAATACCACAATTTACATTACAATAATTATTTTCTGCTTTTTGTGAAAGTACGGCAAGTTCTACTTTGTCAATTTTATTTCCACCGACCTTTGCAAAAGTATATGCTGTTACTACTTCAATCGCTGCCGATGAGGATAAACCACTACCAAACGGTACGGTACAATCATATAAAATATCGCAACCGACAAGATTATATCCAGCCTTTTTGAGTTCATCTGCTACACCTGCTTGATAATTTCCCCAAGCAAGGTCGCGATATGTATCGGTGTTCGTCAAATCTATTTCTGCGCGTGCATCAATCGTCGTTGCGGCAATCCGCACTATATTTGTATTGTTTTTTCTAACCGCTACGCGACAATTCAGAGACAATGCGGCAGGCAAAACCTGCCCACCGCAATAGTCAATATGTTCCCCTATAAGATTTACTCGACCTGCCGCTGAAAAAATTTCTTCTGCTTCGGCGTTAAAAATTTCTTTAAATTTCTCTTGAATCTTCATACCCATATTTTTACAAGTAGTCCATTGTTTTTCTTTTTATATTTCCTTATCCGTAAATGTCATTGTTTCGCAGGAGGAGTCCAAACGCCGTCGTTTTCGTCGCTCGAATCCGAAGAATTATTAGAACTATCATTAGAACTATCATCAGAACTACCATCAGAAGTATCGTCCGACGAATCGCTCGACGTATCATTAGAACCTTGTTCTATTTGAGAAGAATCCCCATTCCCCGTAGATTCCGAACCATTGGGACTACACGCAAAAAAAGTCATTGCACAACATATACTCATTAAAAAAAACAATATTCTTTTCATTTTTCCTTACTCCTTTTAACAATTTCATATAGACAATAATACCGTAGCTATTGCGCCAATTACAATTCCAAGCCATTGTTGCCATTTTAATTTCTCTTTGAATACAAACAAAGAAACTAACGTAACAACCATAAGT
>JAZORL010000183.1:0-2075 GCA_045656625.1 Candidatus Scatosoma sp.
GTATGCAAGAGGGAAAGCGTTCGGCGCAGACGGAATCTACTACGTAGAATCGGATGCGGCGCCCTTGACGACCGTAAAAATTAAATCGAAGCCTTCCAATTTAACGGTAGGAAGCATGATTTCTTGGGCTGTTGACGGATCAACGTACGTATACGTGATCACGTATGAGCTTGACGGCACGGAATATGCTACCGATCCTACGACGACAACGAAGATATTTGCTGCTAATTCCGCAGTTCCTACGGGTGCGGTGATAACCAAGGTTGAGATTTGGGCAAAGGGCAACGGCGGCACGACGATTGGCTCTGAATCAACGATTTGGGAAAAACCGTAACGCTTAAAAACAAATGAAACAAGGAAACCCGTATAGCTTTATACGGGTTTCCGTCAATGAGGAGAAAGTATGCTTCGTTTTTTGGAACTTGGAATTTTCCGTATACCCATGTATTCGCTGATGCTCGTTTTAGGGGGCATAGCCTTTCTGTTGGTGACGTATTTTCTTTTATATCGCAGAGAAAAGGTTAATCAGTGGACCTTTTTGCGAGTGTTTATCGTGTCCATCGTCGGTATGGTTATTATGTATGGTTCGGCGTTTTTCTTCAATTCGCTTTTCCATTCCATTGAAGCGGGGGAATTGAAGATCGGCGGGATCACGTGGTTGGGCGGCGTGCTCGGCGCTTTCCCTGTAACAATCTTTCTTATCCACAAATTCGTTCCGGCGGCAAAGGGCAACGCGCTCACCTATTTTTCCATCTTAATCCCTGGCATTGTAATCGCGCACGGCTTGGGGCGGCTCGGTTGCTTTTTCGCAGGCTGTTGCTACGGCGGCGTTACGGACAGTATTTTCGGGGTGTCTTTCCCTTCCACGTCGCATGCGGCGCATCAATATCCCGGTGGACCGAACGGTGGCAGGTTGCCTGTTTTACCCACGCAATTATTCGAGGCGGTGTTCGAGCTCGTGCTTTTTGTCGTGATGATTGCCACTTATAAAAAGACGAGAAAATATAATATCGAAATTTATTGTATCGCATATGGCGTTTTCCGTTTCGGCATGGAATATCTGCGCGGCGACGAGCGTGGCGGCACAGGCTTTTTCCTTACCCCCTCGCAGCTTATCTGCGTGATTTTGTGGATTGCGGCAATCCTTTTGATCTTGTTTAGAAAACAGATCATCTTTAAAAAACTGTATCGTAAATGCGAAGTATGGCAAGAAGAAGTTAAGGTGGAGGCGAAACGCAAACGCAAAGAATTCGGCGCGAAAGCTTCTATCGGCGCAATGGAAGCGCTCCGGGAACTGAAAAAACTCTACGACGACGGAATTATCACGGACGAAGAGTATGCGGAGAAGCGAACGAAACTGTTACAAGATATATAAGTATAAACAAACACGGCGGGGCTTGTATGTTTCGCCGTGTTTTATATCGTTTTTCTCGTTTTCTTGTAGGTATCTTCTCAAAAAGGGGGTTGTATAGAAAATCGTTGGTTTTTTAAAAGGTTTTTCCGATTTTCACTTCCAAGGCATTGACTTTTTGAGCTTTGCAAGGTATAATGGAATTGACAATTTTTGCAAATCAATGCAAAATCAAGCAAATCAGGTGTGTTATGGAATTTAACAAAGCAGTTTATCAACCTACTATGCAAAAATATTTAGAAAAAGCGGACGCTTTAAAGCCCGTGTTAAAAACGCAAACGGTAGAAGCTCTTGGGGATTTTGGCGTGATGAAATGCAAGGATCAAAAGATCTTCGATTTTGGCAATCATTTCGTTGGCTACGTGAAGATGCGCTTTTCCGTTCCGTCGGGAAAGATAGACGCGCCCATGGCGTTCGTCGTTACGTTCGCGGAAACGAAAACCGATTTAAAATACGTTGATCCGTTAGAGATGCAAGGCACGATCAGCGGCGGTTGGGTGCAGCAAGAATTTATTCGTGTGGAAGATTTCCCTTGCGATTACGTGTTTGAAAGAAGATATGCTTGTCGCTACGTGCAAGTGCTTTGTATCGGCTCTTCTTCGTCCTATCAATGTTCGATCGATAGGGTGGAAATGCTCGAATGCACTTCCGCCAACAAAGAAGT
>JAZORL010000184.1:0-2417 GCA_045656625.1 Candidatus Scatosoma sp.
CAAAACAATGCTTGCGCGCAGTGGCACCCAAGGTGGAATATTTCGATTCGTTGGAAAAGGCGCTTGTTTGGGCGCAAGGGTATGAAAACAAGCTCTTCGCGTGTGAGTTTTCCACGGAGAGTAAGTGCGATATTGAAAAATTGCAGGGCAGTACCGCAATCGTGATTGGCAGCGAGGGGGGATTCTCTCGCGCGGAAGAAGAAGGTGCGAGTGCGCTTGGTTATTCGTCCGTCACGCTTGGGAAACGAATTTTGCGTGCGGAAACGGCGGCGGTCGCCTTGACGAGCGTCGTGATGTTCCATTTGGATGAATTGAAATAAGTAGAGTGAACAAAATACCCGTTGAAAAACGGAAAGGGGGAAACATAACAAGATGAAAGCGGTTGTATATACGCTCGGTTGCAAGGTCAACGACGTGGAAAGCGGTTCGATAATCCGTGGCTTGGAGGATATGGGCTATTGTGTTTCCCGTGAAATGGAAAAGGCGGATTTGTATATCATTAACACCTGCGCGGTGACGGCGGAAGCGGAAAGAAAAAGCCGTCAAACCATCGGCAAGGCTATCAAGTGTAACCCCGATGCAAAAATCATCATTTGCGGTTGCGCATCGGAGAAGAGTCCGCAAGCTTTTATGGAAAAAGGGGCTACCGTGTACGCGGTGACGGGTGCGCAACGGAAAAATTCTGTATTGGAAATCGTCAAGGACGGTCTTGAAAAATCGCCGCGTGGGATTTGTATTGAGCAGGAAAAAAATTATGAAGAAATGCCCTTGCCCGAGTGTCTGAAAACGAGGAATTTTGTCAAAATTCAAGACGGCTGCAATCGGTTTTGCTCCTATTGCGTGATTCCCTATTTGCGTGGGAGAAGTCGTTCTCGTTCGGTGGAAAGCGCGGCGGAAGAAATTTTGGCAAGTACGGCGCTCGAAACGGTGATTACGGGAATTGATATTTCCGATTATAAGGACGAGCAGGGTAGAGATTTGGTGGATTTGATTTATGCGATTCGTTATGCGGACACTCGTATTCGTTTGGGTTCGCTCGAAGTGAGCGCAATCACGCCAAGACTTATCGAGAATTTGCATTTATTGAAAAACTTTGCACCGCAGTTCCATTTATCCTTGCAAAGCGGCTCGAATAAGGTATTGAAGAGCATGAATCGGCATTATACGCGCGAGGAGTATTTGGAAAAGTGTAAGCTTTTATACGATAGTTTCCCCAATGCAGCGATTACGACGGACATCATCGTCGGGTTTCCGACGGAAACGGAAGAGGATTTTCTCGATTCTCTGCGGATTGTCAAAGAGGCGGGCTTTTCGCAAATCCACGCATTCCCCTACTCGCCGCGGGAAGGTACGAACGCTTATAAACGCTATAAAGAACTGCCGTTTGCGGTGAAAAAAGAGCGTGTGGAGCGGATTTTGGAAGAAGGGGAGCATATGAAGGCTCGCTATTTGAATAAGTTTTTGGGGAGCGGACTTGTCGTGATTCCCGAGAGCTATTATCACGGCATGACCGTCGGGTATTCCGAAAACTATATCCGTGTATATATCGACGGGGAGCATGATAAGAAAGAGCCGATCCGCGTATGTGTGCAGGGGAATTTCTTGGACGGCGTGTTGGCAACGAAAACGAATAAAAAATTTTAAGAGTTAGGAGTATAGAGATGGAAAATTGTATTTTTTGTAAAATCGTAGCTGGCGTGATTCCTTCGCCGAGACTGTACGAGGACGATAAAATGATCGTGATTCGGGATATTGAGCCGAAAGCAAAATTGCATTATTTGTGCATTCCCAAAACGCATTTTGCCTTGCTTTCCGAGATGGACGAGGAACGCGCGGAAATTGTGAAGCACCTTTTTCAAACGATTCCCACGCTTGAAAAAACGCTTGGTTTAGAAGAGGGTTATCGCGTTATTATCAATCAAGGGGAAAATGGCGGTCAAACGGTGCATCACTTGCACATCCACTTGCTGGGCGGTGAAAAACTTTCCGATTTCTAATCGTATAAAATTAAAAATTTGGTCAATAATCCTTCCGTGGACGTTCACGGAGGGATTTTTTATGCGCTTTTTCAAAAAACTGCTTGCCGAGCTTTTTTCCCTTGCCTTGGTATTGGGAATACTCTTGCTTGCGTGGAGCGTGAAGGTGGTCAAGCTCTCTCATATCGATGGTGAAAGAGTTTTTTACTTGGAGTCGGCATCTTCACAGGGACTTCGAAAAACGGCTCTTTCCGTGCGTGACTATGCGAAGGTCAAAGGGGAAAGCGTGACGTTTGCCTTAAACGGCAAGGAGGGCGAAGAGGCTTTGCAAGAGATTTTGCACCTTTATAACGCGCGTGTTTTATGGACGGAAGAAGCGTGCGGTACGCGTTCGTATTATTGCTATACAAAGGAGTGGAATAACGCAATCGGGGTAGGGGG
>JAZORL010000185.1:0-53239 GCA_045656625.1 Candidatus Scatosoma sp.
AACAGAAGCAAAAGTAACGAGCATGGAAGAAGTCGTTGCTAACATGGACAATCAACCCAAGTTCAAAAAAGGACAGTTGATTACGGCTACGATTTCGTCGGCGGACGATTCGGGTGTGGCAGTTTTGTTGCCCTTGGCAAAGAAGGAAATCATCCTTGACAAGGACGAAGTAGACTGCGAAGTTTACAACAAAGACGATTTCAACGCAAAGACTGGTGAAGAAATCGAGCTTATGGTTGTTGGTATCAACCCCGTTAAGCTTTCCCAAAAGCAAATCAAGCAGATCAAAGAAGAAGAAGCTGCAATCGCTGAAATCCAAGCTGGTAAAGAATTCGAAGTCGTATGTACCGGCTTTAACAAGGGCGGTTTGACGTCGGAACTTGGTTCTTATACGGTATTTGTTCCCGCACGCGAAATTCGTTCGGGCTACGTTAAAGAGCTTGATAAGTACGTTGGCAAGAAATTGCGTCTTAGACTTATCGAACTCAAGACCGAAAGAAGAAAAGAAATCATTGCTTCTCAACGCGTAATTATCGAAGAAGAAAAAGCTGCAAAAGAAGCTGCTAAAGCTGCAAAAGAAGCTGAATTCTTTGCATCTATTCACGTTGATGACGTGGTAGAAGGTAAGGTAGAAAGAGTAACGTCTTTCGGTGCATTCGTATCCGTAAACGGTTTCGATTGCCTTGCGCACATTTCCGACCTTTCCTGGACGGGCGTTAAAGCAGTTACTGACGTTCTTGAAATTGGTAAGAAGTACGAATTTAAGGTACTTAAGATTGACGAAGAAGCTAAGAAGGTTTCCATCGGTTATAAGCAACTCCAAGCGCAACCTTGGGATTTGGCTGCTGAAAAATATGCAGAAGGCGACGTAATTCATGGTAAAGTTGTAAGAATCGTACCTTTCGGTGCATTTGTAGAAGTTGAAAAAGGTATCGACGGTCTTGTTCACGTATCGCAAATTTCTTACGAATTCCTTGAAAATCCTACGACGGCTCTTACGATCGGTCAAGAAATCGATGCGAAGATTTTGAAACTTGACTGTGCTGAAAAGAAGATGACCCTTTCCATTAAAGCACTTGAACCGAAGCCTGAAAACCTTGAAAGAAAGCCCAAAGCTCCCAAGGCTGAAGAAGGCGAAGTAAAAGAAAAGGTTAGAAAGCCCAGAGTGCAAAAACCTGCTGACGAAGTTACCGAATGGAACGAAGGCGGTTTTGGCGGCGTATCTATCGCGGATCTTTTGAATAAGAATTCCTGATTTGAGTAAAATATCATAAAATATATAAAAGTCTGCTTTCAAGTTGATTGAAGGCAGATTTTTTTGTTTATAAATAAGTGTTAAAAATTGAACGAGGTGATAGAAAAATGACTAAAACAGGGAATATTAAAATTTCCAGCGAAAATATGATGCCAATTATTAAAAAATGGCTGTATTCGGACAAGGATATTTTCCTTCGTGAAATTGTTGCAAACGGTATTGACGCAATCACAAAATATAAGAAATTGGTCGATATGGGTGAGGCTGAAAACACAGGAAAAGCGTATCGTATTAACGTTTACGTAGACGAAAAAGCCAAGACATTGACCGTCGAAGATAATGGACTTGGCATGACGGCGGAAGAAGTGGAAAAGTACATTACGCAAATTGCATTCTCGGGTGCGGAAGATTTCTTGCAAAAGTATGAAAAGGCTTCGGGGGACGGGATTATTGGGCATTTTGGGCTCGGTTTCTATTCCGCATATATGGTATCCGAAAACGTCGAAATTTTCACCAAGAGTTATAAAGACGAGCCTGCGGTGCATTGGGAATCGGATGGAAACTCCACCTACAACATTTCCGAAATTGAAAAGAAGGAAAACGGCACTAAAATCGTGATGCATATCGCAAAAGCTGAAGAGGAGTTTTTGAAAGAGTTTAGAATTCGCGAACTGTTGAAGAAATACTGTTCGTTTATGCCTTTTCCTATTTATTTGAATCCGAAGGGCGACGATTCGGATAAGGCGTTAAATAATGCCACGCCGTTATATTTGAAGGATCCTAAGGAATGCACGGAGGAAGAGTATAAATCCTTCTATCGTGAAACGTTTATGGATTTTAATGAACCGCTGTTTTGGATTCATTTGAATATGGATTATCCCTTTAGATTAAAGGGGATCCTGTATTTCCCGCAAGTAAAAAAGGATTTGGTGCAGTTGGAAAAAGGGCAAGTAAAACTCTATTGCAATCAAGTGTTTATTGCGGACAATATCAAAGAGGTAATTCCTGAATTTTTGATGCTTTTGAACGGCGTAATCGACTGTCCGGATATTCCTTTGAACGTATCGAGAAGTTTCCTTCAAAATGATAAGCAGGTTCAAAAGATTTCTAAGCATATCACGAAGAAAGTCGCGGATAAATTGACGTCCTTGTATAATAATGATATTGAACGATTCAAAGAATGTTGGAAAGACGTTTCTACCTTTGTGAAATTCGGTTGTTTGAAAGACGAAGATTTCTACGATAAAGTTCAAAAGATACTCATTTATAAGACGATAAACGGCGAATATAAGCCTGTTTCGGACTTGTTTGGGGAAGAAATCAGCGATCAAGATGCGGAAAAGGGTGTGCAACCAACGGCAATCTATTACGTTTCCGATGAAGCACAACAAGCGCAGTATATAGCAATGTTTAAGGATGCCGGCTTGGATGCAATTCTTTGCGATACCTTAATCGATCCGCATTTTGTAAGTTTTATTGAGTATAAAAACCCGAAAAAATGTCGTTTTGTGCGCATTGATGCGGATATCGACGGTGCGTTGAAAGGTGCGGACGTTGCGAGTGAAGATACGCAAGCATTGATTGATTTATTCAAAAAACATCTTGTCAACAAAGATATTGCGGTAAAAGCGGAACGTTTTAAGAGCGGTAAAGTCCCTGCGGTAGTAAACGTTGATGAATTTATGCGTAGAATGTCGGAAATGGGCGGTATGTACGGTATGGGTGAAATGGATTCCATGAAGAATGCAACGCTTGTCCTGAACCTTACCAATCCTGTAATTTCGGGAATTTTGAATCAATCTGAGGAAAAACAAAACCTTGTAATCCATCAAATCTACTATTTGGCGATGCTTTCCTATAAGAAACTGAATCCAGAAGAACTCTCGAATTTCGTTGAAAATAGCGTAGAATTGCTTTATAATTATTGTAAATAACAAAAGAACGTTGAAACGCCCCCTGAATTTATTCAGGGGGCGTTCTTTTTGTAAAAAGCTTGTTCTATTTGGACGAGCCGTCACATATAGTATAACAAATGTTTTCTTTTTTACCGCAAAATATACAGGATGCAATTAAACATCTTAATGCACAAGATTTATATGAAATTCGTTTGCGCGCCAATAATCCCGTACGTATTAATTATAAGGGATATTATCATTTCTTAAGCCTTTATGGTTTGACAGATAGAGCGGATAAGGCGTTGATATGTGATGCGGTGGATATTGAAGATTGTGTATATCGCGCTGGAAAATACTCCGTCTATTCCGTTGAAGAACAAATAAAACAAGGCTTTATAACGGCGGAAAATGGCGTAAGAATTGGTTTGGCAGGGGAATACGTGTGGAACAACGGAAAACCGCTTACAATCCGCAATTTTACATCTTTATGCGTGCGAATACCACATGAAATTATAGGATGCGGAGAGGAAATTTATCAACGTTGTATGTCAGACAAAGTACATAACCTATTAATCGCATCGTCGCCTGGGCAGGGAAAAACAACAATTTTACGAGATTTGGCACGGATTTTGAGTGTGAAAACACAAAAAAATGTGTTAATATGCGACGAACGCGGGGAAATATGCCCTCGCGGAGCTGCTGCAACCTGCGACGTAATCAAATATGCGGATAAAGCAACGTCGTTTGAGGCAGGGATACGTGCTATGCGTCCTGATATTATGGTAACGGACGAGCTTTCGATGGAAGATTGTAAGGCGGTGCGACGAGCAAAAAACGCAGGAATTACGGTGATTGCAAGCGCGCATTTAACAAATATGGAAAAAATCCCCGATGCTTTCCTCGGTTTATTTGATTTTTTGGTTTTATTGGACGAAAAAGAGATAGGAAAAATAAAAGGGATATTTGACGGGTATGGTAGAGCGATATGATGACGAAATTTCTATTTGGCATTGCCTTGGTGGCGTTTGGAAGCTTTTGCGGGTACTTTTTGGCTAAGAAATATCGCCAACGAAAGAGCTTTTTTTCGCAATTACGTCTATTTAACGAGCGTTTCATTAATGAAGTTTCTTATTATCGTCGTCCAATTCGTGAATTTGCAAATCTCTATGCTTTTCAGGGGGAATTTCATTCTTTATTGACGGATTTTTTACAAAATATGGGGGAAAATGGAGGTGGCTGGTCGATTGATGAGCGAGAGTACGCCTTTTTGAAAAAGGAGGAACGGGGAGCGATTCATGATTATTTTTTAATGATAGGACGAGGGGATAGTGCCTCGCAAAAAGCCTACTTTTCGTCGGTGAGTAGTGCCATTTCAAAATGGGATTCTGAGGCAAGTTTGGCGGCAAAGAAGTATGGCGATTTATACATAAAACTTGGATTTTTATGCGGATTATTTATTTTAATTTTAATCATGTAAAGAGGTAGTATGGAGATTGGAATTCTTTTCAAAATGGCTGCGATAGGGATTATTATCACGGTAATTTGTCAGATATTAAAAAAGTCCGATCGTGATGATATTGCGACGTTGGTAGGGATCGTGGGACTTGTAATTGTGTTAACGCTCGTCGTGGGGAAAATTGGGGATTTATTTACTCAAATAAAGACGATTTTTGATTTAACGTAGGCGGTAATTATGGCGGAAATTATAAAAGTAATCGGCGTGGCTTTCGTTACGGCGCTTACAGCGCTTTTATTGCGAGGTACAAAGCCTGAATTGTCTTTTGCTGTAACGGTTACAGGCGTTATTGTGATTTTACTATTTATTGTGAATTATATGAAAACAACCCTTGTTTTTCTTACGGAAATTTCTGGAATGACGGGGTTGGATAATGGGTTGATTAAAATTCTTTTGAAAATTGTCGGTATTGGGTATTTAACGGAATTTAGTGCTGGAATTTTGAATGATTTTGGGAGTAATGCAGTAGCCGATAAAGTGATTTTAGCTGGTAAATTAACAATGCTCTTTTTAGCCATTCCCGTGATAAAAACATTGTTGCAGCTCATGAAAGGCTTTTTAGGACTTGTATGAAAAAGGTCGCTTGTTTCTATAAAAAAAACACGAGAATAATATACATATTTTTTATAATTTTATGCATATTGTTTCTTTTTACAAACTTTGAATGCAATCCTCTTACGGCAAAGGCGCAAATGGATAAAGCGACGGATGCGGAATTGGAAGAAAATATTCGAGAACAGCTTGGTCAACTCGAACTGGAAGAATTGGAAAAATACGTACAATCCATTTCTTCCTTTTCGGATAAAGGTGTAATGGAGCGCATTATCGACTTCGTGAAGGGCGAAAAATTTGATTACGATGGATTTGGTAGACAAATTTTAAGCGTTTTCTTTTCCAAAGTGCAGGAAATTTTGCCAGCCTTTGTATGCATTGCTGCCATCGCCGTGCTTTCAGGGCTTATTTCTTCCATCAAAAGTCAAGCCCTATTTAATACATCAACGGACTTAATTTCCTTGATTACATATACGGCAACGCTGATTCCGCTTATTGCGGTCTTAATAGAGTGCTTTTCCCAAACAAAAGGCAGTATTTTGGAGATGGAAAAACAAATAAAGCTCGTCTTTCCGTTGCTCTTAACGCTTATGGCGGCGAGCGGGAGTACTGCAACCGCAGCAATTTGCCGACCTGCGGTAGCATTTTTTGGATCAACTATTGTTTCTATTATCCTCACGATTGTTCTTCCGATTACTGTGACAATTATTGTTTTTTCTATGGCGAGTCACTTGACCAACGAACTAAAAATCGGAAAGTTCACCGCTTTTTTTAAGAGCATTAATAAGTGGATTATCGGTATCAGTATTACTGTGTTTGGGCTATTCTTTACTTTGCAGGGATTGACGGCGGCGCATAGTGATGGGATTGTGCGTCGGGCGGTGAAATATGCGATAGGGAATGGTATCCCTATTGTGGGTGGTTTTCTATCGGGTGGATTTGATTTGACGGTAGCAGGTAGCGTTTTAATTAAAAATGCGCTGGGTAGTATGAGTATTTTTTTGATGATTTCGGTGATTTTTGAACCACTCGTATTATTAATAGCCGTTAACGTGCTTTTGCGCTTAACTGCGGCAATTTCGCAGCCTTTGGGGGATGGAAAAGTCGCAGATTTTCTCGGGGAAACGGCGGAAAACTTAAATTACTGTACAGCGTCTTTATTGTTTACGGCGTTTATGTATTTTTTAACGATTGTATTGATGATTACAGCATCGGAGGCGCTCTTTTGAACGGGTATTTGTTATCGATTATCGGTACGGTATTGTTGAGTGCGATTGTCACGGTCGTGATTCCCAATGGGAAAACGGCGGGTACGGTCAAGGGGATAGCAAGGCTTGTTTGTGTGCTTGCAATTATTGCGCCGATATTACGTTTTTTTAAGACGGGAGAGATGGATTGGACAACGTCGAAAATTGACGGGAACAATTTTTCAAAAAGTGTCATAGAAATCGATCAAGACTTCATAGAGTATTACAGCGAAAGCCGAGTACGTGAGACGGAAGGGCAAATAGAAACTCTTCTTCTAGAAGAGTTTCATGTGAAAGCGACGGTTTCATTGGAATGGGAGTTGGAAAGTGAAACGGTGGCGAACCGATATGAATGGGAACGAATACGCATCAAGGGAATTTACGTAAAAATGCCCGAGGATTTCTCGGCGGATGTTTGGAAAAGCGTGCAGAAATATTTGAAGCAAACGTATTGTAGCGAGGTGATCCTTGAATAATTGGAAGAATCAAACGATGGAAAAGAAAAACCGCTTATTCACGAGTAAAGCAAAGGATTTGCTTATACTTGCAGGGCTTGGTTTGGTATTAATTTTTGCGTCGTGGAAGATATTTCAAGGGGATCCAAAGCCGTCGAGTAAGACGATGGTTTCCATGACGGCAACCGAACAGAAAATTGCGAGGTTGTTAGAGGAAATTGACGGAGTGGGCGATGCGAGTGTGATTGTATGCGAAACGGAAGATGAGGTAAAAAGCGTGGTTGTTGTATGTGAAGGTGCGGACAATCTACGCGTAATGATAAACGTTCGCGAGGCGGTAAGCGCTGCACTCGGAACTGACCAAAACGTGATAAAAATTTATTTGAAAAAAGAATAAGGAGAAAAAAACTATGTCAAACAAAAAGAAAATCATCTTAATGTCCTCGCTTGTATTATTGCTTGCCATCACGGCAATCTTTAATTTCATTTTTGCGAATAAGACGACGGCAACCAGCGCGGATGGTGGGGTGACGACGGCGAATTACTTTACGACCTATCGTGCGGAACGTACGGCAACGCGGAATCAAGAGCTTGTGCAACTTGACAGTGTAATTGCGCTCTATGAAGAAGGGGAAGAAAAGTATGAAGAAGCGACGGGAATGAAAATGGAAATCGTTGCGGCAATGGAGCAAGAACTTGTATTGGAAAATATGGTGAAATCGCTTGGTTTTTCCGATGCAGTCGTGTCAGTTTCAACGGAATCTGATAACGTAAACGTCTTTATCAATTCCGCGGAATTGAATTATGATACTGCGCTTTCGATTTATAATATGCTCAAAAATGAGACGGGCGTCGTCGCTGGAAACGTAATTATCATGCCCGTCTATTCAGAAAGCTGAAAAAAAACGAGAAAATATTCGCAAAATAGTAGAAATATTCAAAAAGATATGTTATAATGTAAGCGATAACATAATTAAGGAGTGCTTTTTGAATGACGAATCTTAGAACAACTTCTCATGATAAGCAAAGCGGAAAAACAGTATATAGTGCGGACATCGTGCAAAATATCGTAGCGCTTGCCGTTGCGGAAGTAGAAGGCGCATTGCCTACGCAGGGTAAAAAGAAGGGGATTACACTCCGTCTTGAAAGGGAAAGTATTTATGCCGACGTTTGCGTTGCTGTAAAATACGGTCAAAACGTTCCAGAGCTCGCATATCGAATTCAGCAATCCGTCAAGCAAAGCGTGGAAAATATGACTCGTTATAAGGTTGCGGAAGTAAACGTTCATATTGAAGACGTTGTATTTTGTCCGATAGAACCTGTTGTGACGGCAGAAAAGGAAGAGACGCTCGAAGAGAACGAAGAAAAATAAAAAAAAGACGAAACGAAGCCCTTCCCCCAAGAAGGGTTTTCGCGCGTTATACGTACGGAGAGATTTATGAGAACAGCAGCAAGAGAAGCGGCGCTTAACGTCGTTTTTGCACAACAATTTAACACTGATTGCATGGAAACGTTGGTGAAAAAAGTGTTCAAGCAATTTGAACTTAAAAGCCAAGAGGATATTCGTTTTGCGACGGCTTTGATTAATGCGGTTGATAAGAATCGCGCGGAGCTTATTGCAGGAATTGAAAAGTCTTGCCATCACTATCTTGAAAATCGTATTAATCCAATGGATAAAAGCATTTTATTGATTGCGATGGCGGAGATTTTGTATTTTGATGAAATCCCTCCCGTAGTGTCCGTTTCGGAAGCGACAGGGCTCGCAAGAAAGTATTCCACGGAAACGAGTGCGGATTTCGTGAACGGCGTACTTGCAGGGGTTATTAATAAATAACGGGGCGATTATGAAAATTATCGACGGAAAAGCGATTGCGGCAGAGCTTCGCTTGGAGTTAAAAGAAAAAATTGAAAAAATGGAGAGAAAACCGGGGTTGGCTGTAGTGATTGTAGGCGAAGACCCCGCTTCTCGTATTTACGTGAGAAATAAAATCAAGGCCTGTGCGGAGCTTGGCGTGCGTTCCTATTCCTATGAACTTCCTAATGAGGCAACACAGGCGGAAGTGGAAGGCTTATTGGACGAGCTTGCACGTGACGTAAACGTAGATGGTATCTTGTTGCAGTTGCCTTTGCCCAAACATTTGGACTCAGAAGCAGCGGTTTCGCATATTCCTTTTGAAAAGGACGTGGATGGTTTTTCGGCGAAAAATCTTGGGCTTTTGATGCAACATAAAGAAAAAATCGTTGCTTGCACGCCGCTTGGCGTAATGAAGCTTTTGGAGCGTGAGGGCATTGATTTGCAGGGCAAAAACGCCGTTGTTTTAGGCCGTAGTGAAACGGTCGGGAAGCCTATGGCGATGCTTTTATTGAATGCGAACGCTACGGTGACCGTTTGTCACAGTAAAACACAAAATTTGAAGGAAATTTGCCGTAATGCGGACGTGCTTATTTCAGCAATCGGAAAATCAAAATTCGTTACGGCGGATATGGTAAAAGATGGGGCTGTGGTGATTGACGTTGGTATTAATCGCGACGAATTTGGTAGGCTTTGCGGTGACGTGGATTTTGAGAACGTAAAGGACAAAACTTCGTTTATTACGCCCGTACCTGGCGGGGTTGGCCCTATGACAATTACGATGTTGATGTATAATACGTACATCACGGCTTGTAAGGAGTGAATAAGTTGAGCGAATTTCAGATTCGATACAATCAATATTTGGCGGAATTTGAAAAATATCTGCAAGAGTATGCAGAAAAAATGGTTACGAAGCCCACGATTTTAGGCGATAGTATGCGATATAGCCTTTTATGCGGTGGAAAACGTGTGCGTCCCGTATTGGCGCTTGCGTGTGCGGATGCGCTTGGCTTGGACAAGCAAGAGATTTTGCCGTTTGCTTTGGCGTTGGAAATGATCCACACGTATTCGTTGATTCACGACGATCTTCCTGCAATGGATAACGACGATTTCCGTCGCGGAAAGCCCTCGAATCATAAGCAGTTTGGGGAAGCAAACGCAATTTTGGCTGGGGATGCGTTGCTGAACGAAGCGTACTCGATTTGTTTCCAAGAATGCGCAAAAGGGGAAAAGTACGCCGTTGTATCGGCGTTCTTAAACGAATGCGCAGGGATTTATGGTATGATTGCAGGACAATCTGCGGATATGCAATTTTCCGAAGAGAACAAGGAATTGACTGAAGAAGATCTTCAGTACGTATACGAGCATAAAACGGGTAAGCTTTTGCTTGCACCCGTTGCGATGGCGAGTATTTTAAGCGGCAGTAAATCCTATCTTGCCTTGGAGCAATTCGGTAAGCTTTTAGGCAAGCTTTTCCAAATGACGGACGATATTTTGGACGTCACAGGGGATTTTCAAACACTCGGTAAATCGATTGGCAAGGATGAAACGGAAAATAAGTGGACTTGCGTGCGTTTGTACGGCTTGGAAGGTGCGAGAATTCGTGCAGCGGAATGTGGGATGGATGCGCTTGCGGTTTTGGAAGGCGTGGAAGGTGACGTTTCTTTTTTAAGAGACCTCGTGGACTACGTTTTGAAAAGAAGCAATTAATTGTGGGGAAAACCATGAGAGCGGATAAATATTTCGCCGAAAAATTCGGTTCGAGGACAAAATCGGCGGAAGCAATAGAAAAAGGGCTTGTGTTGGTTAACGGAAAGCCAATTAAACCAAAGTCTGAAATCAAGGAATCGGACGTTATTACCTTTCTTGAAGCGGAAGAATCCTTTGTTTCGAACGGTGGTTATAAATTGGACCGTGCATTTAAAACCTTTGATTGCAACTGCAAAGGAATGATTGTTGCGGATATCGGTGCGAGCACGGGCGGTTTTACTGATTGTGCGCTGCAATACGGCGCAAAAAAGGTGTATGCAATCGACGTAGGTGAGAGTCTTTTAGACGAACGCTTGAGAGGTGATGAGAGAATCGTTTGTATGGATAATACGAACGCGAGATACCTTACAAAAGAGGACTTTGACAATCCCCTTGATTGTGTGGTGACCGATGTGAGCTTTATTTCTCTACGCCTGATTTTGCCTGTTATTTCCGAAATATTACAAGAGAACGGCGTAGCTTTTGTTTTGATAAAACCGCAGTTCGAGTGCGACAAAAAACATATAGGCAAGAGTGGAATCGTTCCGCCGATTGCGCATATGGATATTGTGAAAAAAGTGCTTGGCTATGCAAAAGAAAGTCAATTATATCCGCTTGGGATTGTCAATGCGCCTGTGCGGAAAGGGAAAAATATCGAATACGTTTTACATTGTGCAAAAAGGGCGGACAACGTAAAAAGGGATGAGGAACTACTCAATATCGTTCGAGAAATTGTAAAGAAAAATTCTTTAGGTGAACTGGAATAAAAACGTTAGGAGAAAACGATGAAAGTCGGGATTTTAGGCAACGTTAATAAGGTAAAAAACGTAGAAACGATTGAATCGATTTCCAATTATTTACGTGAAAGCGGTTATGAAACGATCCGTTTTCACACACACACGGAGATCGATGACGTAGACGTTGTAGTTGTGCTTGGTGGTGATGGAGCGATTTTGCATGCGGCGTTGGTTGCTGCGCAAAAAAACATTAAAATTATCGGCATTAATTATGGTACGCTCGGTTTTTTAACGGAGTACGAAAAAGCGGAATGGGAAAACGTAAAGGGATTGCTTTCTGCATTGGATCAAGGGATTTGTCCGATTGTGAAACGTAGTTTGCTTGAGCTTACGATTGGAGAAAAAACCTATCATGCGCTTAATGAAATTGCCATTCAAAGGGATTACGGCCTTATTTCTACAAATTCCACGCAAATATTGAAGCTGGAAGTGGAAGCGAAAGAAGGAAAGGATGCGATAGCAGGTGACGGCTTGTTATTCTGTACGCCAACCGGTTCGACGGCGTATTCACTTTCGGCTGGCGGTGCAATTTTGACGCCCGAAGTGCCCGTGTTTATGATGACGCCTATTTGCGCGTTTTCGATGCGGTCAAGACCGATTGTATTCTCGGATGAAAATGCGTTTCACGTGCGGATATTGAAAGGAAAAGCGATTATTCAAGCGGATGGAAGAACGGTTGCCGCATTGCCTGAAGGGACGGAATTGCGCATTAAAAAAGCGCCTTTTACAGCGGATTTCCCTGCGAAGGAAAATTCCGACTTTTTTGCAAGAATTAGAAATAAATTAAACGGTTAATTCAAAGGATAAGGGAGAAATATATGTTGAGATCGGCACGACATGCGAAAATATTAGAGATTATTTCGCATAAGGAAATTGAAACGCAAGAAGAGCTTTGTGCGGAATTGAATGGGTTGAATTACGTGGTCACGCAAGCCACGATTTCGCGCGATATTCGTGATTTGCACCTTTTTAAGGTGGCAGGCATTGAAAAGAAATACCGCTATGCGTATATCAACGATAGTGAAAGTGAAATTTCGCCGAAAATGAAAAGCTTATTCCGTGATTGCGTTGTTTCCGTAAAAGCTGCGCAAAACCTGGTCGTTGTAAAAACGTTGAGCGGCAACGGTGCGAATGCAGGTGCGGTTGTTGATAAGCTCAATCACGATGAAATTGTTGGTTCGGTAGCTGGCGACGATACTTTGTTGGTTGTTTGTACAGATAACGCTGGCGCGGAAACGGTTGTCAATAAAATCATTAATTTTATGAAATAAATAGGTGAAATAGCTGTATGTTAAGCAGACTTTGCATTAAAAACGTGGCGCTGATTGAAAGCGCCGATATAACTTTCTCCGAAGGCTTGAACGTTCTTTCGGGGGAAACGGGGGCGGGAAAATCGGTTATCCTTGATTCCGTCAATTTCGTTTTGGGTGCAAAAGCCGATCGAACAATGATACGTTATGGGGAAACGGAATGCTTGGTAAAAGCCGAATTTGAAGTATCCGAAAATTCGCAAGCCATTCAAGCCTTACGTGAAATGGATATAGATTCGGATGGCGAAATTGTTATTTCCCGAAAATTTACCGATGCAGGTAAAAATACCATCAAAATCAATGGTAATGCAGTCACGGCATCGATGCTTCGACGGGTCACGGATTCCTTGGTGGACGTTCACGGTCAAAGTGAGCATTTCTTCTTGCTCAAAGAAAGCAATCAGTTGAAGACGTTGGATAGCGTTGTGGGGAAAGATTTGCTTCCGCTGAAAGCACGTTTGGCGGACTTATTGCGAGATAAGCGCACGATAGAAGAACAAATCGAGCTTTTGGGTGGCGATGAACAGGAGCGTAGTAGAAGGCTGGATATTTTGCGTTTTCAAATCGATGAGATACAAGCGGTCGCTTTGCAAGATGGCGAGGAAGGGGAGTTACAAGCGAAACGCAATAAAATTGTAAATTTAGAGAAAATTATTTCCGCTTTGCAAACTGCGTTGTCTGCGCTTGATGAGGAAAATGGAGTTTCCGATGGGTTAAGATATGCAACGCGTGCTATGAGCGGTATTGCAAAAATTGACGATGCGTACGTGGCGGTGTGTGATAAGCTGGAAAATATTGCAGCGGACGTAGACGACGTGGTGGGAATTGTCAATGATATGGCGGAGGAACTGTATTTCGACGAAAATGAAGCAGTGGAAATAGAGTCTCGCTTGGATGCGATTCGTGCGTTAAAGCGCAAATATGGTGCTTCTAAAAAGGAAATTGACGAATATTTGGCAAGGATTTCGGAGGAATACGAGCTTTTGTCCGATTGTGAAGGTCAATATGCGATTTTAACGGATAAGTTGGCAAAAGCGCGAAAGGAAATCTATTCCGTATGTACGCAAATTTCCGCGCTTCGCAAAAAAGATGGAAAAGCCTTTTGTGAACGAGTGACAAACGAACTGAAAACCTTAAATATTGTGAGCGCACAGTTTGACATTCACTTCGAGGATTTTACGGAAGCGGAGGTAGAAAAAGCAAATACAAGCGGTATGGACTCAATTTGCTTCCTATTCTCGGCGAATGCAGGCGAGCCAATGAAACCGCTTGGAAAAATTATCAGCGGCGGTGAAATGAGCCGATTTATGCTTGCGATTAAGACGCAGCTTTCAAGTATTAATGAGATTTCAACCTATATTTTTGATGAAATTGACGCAGGTATCAGCGGAAAAACAGCAAAAGTTGTTGGGGAAAAGCTTGCAAAAATTGCGAAAAATACGCAAATTATCGCAGTGTCGCATTTGGCGCAAATTGCGGTAATGAGTGACGTGGAATATTTGATTGAAAAGCACGAGTCGGCAGGCAAGACTTTGACGAACGTATATGCGCTTGATTCCGAGCAAAAAACGCATGAAATCGTTCGCTTGCTTGGCGGTGGAGAAGAAGACGAGTTTGCGTTAAAACACGCAGAAGAATTGCTAAAACAGGCAAAAATGTATAAAGAAACCCTTGTTTAAGCGAATATTTTATAAATTTGAATAAAAAATACTCAATTTACGCAAAGTAGATAGGAACGGAGGAAAGACTATGCGTAAGTTGGGTATTTTTATTTTTACACTTTCGACGTTGTTTGTAGGAATGGCGAGCAGGCAGCCTATAACCCTCGCAAGTGCGGATTCGACCAAGCAGGAAAAAGTCGTATACGTTGGCGGAATGTCGGCAGGATTTACCTTAAAAACGGAGGGAGCGCAAGTAATTGGTACTTGTGAAGTAGCAACGAATGACGGTGTGTGCAGACCTGCAAGAGATGCGGGTGTGCGTGCAAACGATACGATTATGAAGGTAAATGGTATTAAAATTGAATCCATTACACAGTTAAATGAAATTATCAATAAAAGTAAAGGAAGCTCGATGAATTTCGAGATTTTACGAAGAAATAACTTGATAAATCTTGAAATAACACCCCAAAAGGATGCCCAAACGAATCGATATAAAATTGGGGTGTTGATACGTGATTTTGTTTCGGGAATTGGAACAGTCACCTATATAGATAGAGAAAATGGGCGTTTTGGTGCATTGGGACATGCCGTAATGGGCGAAAATCGCAAAGAAATGCAAATTTTGGATGGAAACGTATATGCATGCAGTATTATCGGCGTAAATAAAGGTATCCGTGGGCGTGCGGGTGAGCTACGAGGCGCATTTTTGAATGATAAACCGCTTGGAAAGGCGGAAAAACTGTGTGATTGTGGTATTTTTGGGGAGATATCCGTCGATTTTAAGACGGATGAGTTGATGAGCGTCGTGGCGAGTTCGAACAGCGCAATTCCTGGAAATGCGTGCATTTATACGACGATAGACGGCGTTTCACCTAAAAAATATGATATAGAAATCGTAAAAGTCGATAAATCTAATAAAGAAAATAAAAATTACGTGATAAAAATCAAAGATGAGGCTCTCATTGAGGAAACGGGCGGTATTGTACAAGGAATGAGTGGCAGTCCAATTCTACAAAACGGCAAAATGATAGGGGCGGTGACGCACGTTTTTTTGAATGACCCTACGCGCGGCTATGGAATTGACGTGGAAACGATGCTAAGAGAATAAATTAAGTAGAATGTCACACATAATAATTATGCGTGACATAGTAGTTTTGGCTTGTCAGATAAAGAGGTGAAAAATGAAAAAAATTGCAAGTATGGTTTTAGCTGTTGTGTCGTTTGGTTTTGTTGCGGCTGGCGCACGATTTTATGCAAAAAATGGCTTAAAAACGGCGAAAGCGGTAGCGGAAGCTGTGACAATGGATGAAAAACCAGCAAAGGACGTATTGGATATTTCCGCAAAGGCGGCGTATTTGATGGATAATTATTCCAAAACGGCAATTTATTCCCATCAAGAAGAGGAAAGATTGCCGATTGCGAGTATGTGCAAGATTATGACGCTATTGTTGTCTTTTGATGCGATTCGTGCAGGGAATTTGTCCTTTGACGAAGAAATTATGGTTAGTGAAAGAGCAGCTTCCATGGGTGGTTCGCAGGTTTTTTTGGAGGCAAACGCCAAATATTTGGTGAAAGAGCTTATTAAAAGCGTGGTGATTTGTTCGGCAAATGACAGTTGCGTAGCGCTTGCGGAGAGAATTGCAGGTAGCGAGCAGATATTCGTTGATAGAATGAATGAAAAAGCGAAGGAAATTGGTGCGAATAATACGCTTTTTGCGAATTGTACGGGTTTACCCAAAGAGCCGCAATATTCTTGCGCCAAGGACGTAGCTTTGATGTTGAGCAAGCTTTTGGAGAATGAGGAATATTATGGCTTTGGGAAGGTTTGGATGGATAAATTTGAGCATCCCGAAGGGCGATATACGGAAATCACGAATACGAACAAATTAATTCGTTTCTATGATGGTTGTGACGGCGGTAAAACGGGATTTACGAACGAAGCTGGTTTTTGCCTTGCTGCAACTGCAAAACGAGATAATACCCGAATTATTTCCGTTGTGATTGGGGAAAAGGATAGTAAACAACGTTTTGACGATGTAAGAACAATGTTTGATTATGCGTTTGCGAATTATACAACGAAAAAGATTGTGCAAGCGGACGTACCGTTGGGAGAACGGGCAAGGGTTGACGGTGGAAAGTCAACGAGTATAGCAGTTGCGCCACAGCGAGACGCCTACCTTTTTTTGCGGCGCGGAATGCAAGGCGATATCACTTCGGAAATATCCCTAAAAAGCGTAAAAGCGCCTTGTAAAAAGGGGGACGTTGTGGGGCAATTACGAATATATCAAGCTGGTGTAGAGATTGATAGCATACCGATTGTCGCCTATGAAAGCGTTAAGAAAGCAAACTTTTTTGATTGTTTGAAAGAGGTTGCGGAAGAATGGAATAAACATTAAAAATAGAGAAAGCAGTCCGTTTTTGCGAAAAAAAGCAGCAAAGACGGATTTTTCTATGAAAAATTACCTTTCAGCCGTTGCATTTTTAACAAATATTTGATAAAATATTTGTAATGCGAATTTCCAAAAGAGGAAAGTCTTATGAATGAAAGAGATACTTTGAAAATCAACGAAAAGGGACATTTAGAGCTTGGCGGCGCGGATTGCGTAGAACTGGCCAAAAAATTCGGTACGCCGTTGTACCTTTTTGATGAAGCATATATCCGTAAAATGATGGGTGTATATCGTGACACCTTGAAAAAGCATTATGGGGATAACGGACTCGTATTATATGCGTCCAAAGCATTTTCTTGTAAAGCAATCTATCGCATTGCAGACGAGGAAAATATTGGCATTGACGTTGTTTCGGGCGGTGAATTATACACGGCGCTTCAAGCGGGTTTTCCTGCCGAAAAAATTTATATGCATGGCAACAATAAGCTTGATTACGAAATTGGAGAAGCCTTAGACGCAGGAATTGGTTGTATTGTCGCAGACGCTTATTCTGAAATCGACAAAATTGACAACGAAGCAAAAAAGCGTGGGTTAGTACAAAGAATTTTGCTTCGTATCAACCCTGGTGTGGAAGCGCACACGCACGCGTTTGTGCAAACGGCGACAACGGATAGCAAATTTGGTTTTTCGATTTCCGACGGTACGGCGGAAAAAGCGACTGCGTATGCGATGACGAAGAAAAACGTTAAATTGGACGGTTATCATTGCCATATCGGCTCGCAAATTTTTGAAAAACAGTCGTTTGTACTCGGCGTGGAAAAGGTTATGGACTTCGCCGTTTCCATGAAAAACAAGTTAAATTTCACTCTGGAAACATTAAATATGGGCGGTGGGTTCGGTATTTGGTATACGGACGAGGACCGCAAAATTTCAGCGGAAGGGTATGCGGAATATTTGGAAGCCTTAATTCAAACGGTAAAGGAAAAGGTTGCGCAACACGGCTTAAAATCGCCGTATTTGCTTTTAGAACCCGGTCGTTCGATTGTTGGGGAAGCAGGGGTGACCTTGTACACGGTTGGCGCAATTAAGGATATACCCGGTGTAAAAAAGTACGTGGCGATAGACGGTGGTATGTTCGATAATCCACGTTATGCGCTTTATCAATCCAAATATACGCCGATCCTTGCCAATCGTGCGAATGAGTCTTGTACGGAAATAGTATCTATCGCAGGTAAGTGCTGCGAAAGTGGGGACTTGATTGCGGTAAACGTACCACTTCCCAAAGCGGAAACAGGGGACGTCTTGGCGATTTTATCGACGGGTGCGTACAATTATTCTATGGCGATGAATTATAATCGTAATATGATTCCGCCGTGCGTATTGGTACGTGATGGCGAAGCGGAATATATCGTAAAGCCTCAATCGTATGCGGATATCGTTCGCAACGACGTTATTCCGTCGCGTCTTTTGAAAAAATAAAGTTTACGGCTACTTGCATATTGAATGCAAAAGTGCCAAGTTTGAGTAGATATGAGTGAGATTATTGAACTTTTAGCCCAATTTTTTGCAGTTATGATAATTATCACGCTCCACGAGTATGCGCATGCGCGCGTGGCGTGTTGGTGCGGTGATCCTACGGCAAAATACGCAGGGCGAATGACCTTAAATCCAGTCAAGCACTTTGATCCGATTGGTGCGCTTATGTTTGCGGTCGCAGGATTCGGTTGGGCAAAACCCGTACCCGTTAATCCAAATAATTTTCGCAACTATAAAAGCGGCTCGTTTTGGACCTCGGCTGCGGGGATTATCATGAACTATCTAACGGCATTTCTATTCTTTGGGATTGCGGCGCTTGGATATATGTACGTAATTCCAGAATTTTACGGCACGTATATGGAAATTTTCTTGTCGGTTTTTCTTGGGAGTATGGTGATATATTCGTTGAGCTTTTGTGTATT
This sequence comes from Candidatus Scatosoma sp., assembly GCA_045656625.1. Lineage (GTDB taxonomy): Bacteria > Bacillota > Clostridia > Christensenellales > Borkfalkiaceae > Scatosoma. The sequence goes on from JAZORL010000185.1 coordinate 18,638, forward strand.
CAACCTTTTGCCCGTGTTCCCATTGGACGGTTTTCGCATGGTGGATGCGTTGACCAAGAAACGTGGCAAAGTATATTGGTTTTTAAGGAAAAACGGTTATTACGTACTGCTCGGTTTGATTTTATTGCATGTTTTTGCAGGCTATTTGCCAGGATTGGCTTATATCGACGTGCTTGGCTACGTTTTGAATTTCGTGAGAAATATATTTGGTTATCCAATCGAGGCCTTTTGGAAATGGATTTTTAAGTTATGCGGCAAAGTGTTGCCCATCACTATGTAAGGAGTAAGAATGGAAAAGGAAAAATTAACAATTGACTCCGTCAAAAACTTTGAAACGGAAGTGGAATACGACACCGTTTTGGAGAATTTTGAAGGTCCACTTGATCTGTTATTGCATTTGATTGAGCAGGAACGAATTGAAATTAAAGATATCTTCGTATCGCAAGTTACGGAGCAATTCTTGGCGTACATGAAAGCGTTGCCGAATCTTGATTTGGAAAAGGCGAGCGAATATCTTGATATTGCGGCGACGATTATCAATATTAAAGCAAGACGGTTGATGCCTTCCTTTGATGAGGATGTCGTAGACGATTGGGATCCCGAAAGCGAGCTTATCGGCGCACTCGAAGAGTACCGTGAGTTGAAGATTATGATCAAAGAAAAGGAAGAGAAACTGAAAGAACGTGAAACGGTCGGTTATTTCTTCAAAAAGCCTGATGCGGACTTGAAAGGGGTGAAGGTACAATATAAAGATTTTACCTTAGACGGACTCATCGAAGCTTTTGAAAAAATGATGATTCGTGTGGAAAATCAGCGAAAAGCCGCTCCGCCTGCACGTGAAATTCCGAAAGATATTTATACGGTGCGTGATAAAGTCAAACATATCCGCGCGAAAGTAGAAACTGCGGAAAAGATTCAGTTTGAGCAGCTTTTTGACGAAGATTCGTCCACGCCCGAAATCGTAACGACTTTTCAAGCACTTTTGGAACTTTTGAAGCATCAGTTTATTTTAGTTGAACAGGAAGAACTCTTTTCTTCCATCATTATAAAGAAAAACCCTAATAGAAGAGAGGATGAAGACATTGGAGAAATTGACGAATATAATTGAGGCGGTTTTATTTGCGGCTGGGGACGCTGTTCCCATCGATTTATTGCGTGAAAAATTGGATATTACCAAGCGTGAAGTGGACGATGCGATTCGTAAGTTAGAAAAGAAATATACGGGAGATTGCGGCATTCGTTTGTTGCATTTTAATCATAAATTACAGCTTGCAACCAATCCCGAATATAAAGAGCTTGTAGCATCGGCAATTATGCCCATTCGTGAAAAGGAATTCACGAAAACCATTTTGGAATGCGCGGCGATTATTGCGTATAAACAGCCGATTACGAGAAGGGAGCTTGAAAATATTCGAGGTACAAGCAGTGATTACGCAATCACCACGCTTTTGAGCTTGGAAATGATCGAACCTTGCGGCAGAAAGGATACTCCTGGTAATCCCATTCAGTTCGCAACGACGGATAATTTCTTGAAGCGTTTTAAGCTGAAATCGCTCACGGAATTGCCTGATTACGACGATCTTATGAAGAAAATCGCGGAAATCACCTCGATGGAAGAAGCTACGAGTAATTATCTCTATGAAAAGGACGTATATGATCCTGAATCAGATGCTGATTTACAAGAAACACCTGAAAATGCAGAACTGCAAAAAGCGGCAGAGGACGGCTTTGCAATCCCTGACTATTTGAAGGACGCGGAAGACGTTTTCAAAATCGAATAAAGTAAGAAAAATACATATTTTTCCGCAGCTTGCCCATATTGAAGGTATGGGCAAGCTGTTTTTTTTCGTCCTAATTTTATTGATTGTATGTGCGATTTTATTTTTTCCGATTTATGCAGAAACAAACGCGCATTATGATATGAATAGACGGAAATTGGCGCTTGGCATATATCTATATAAATTTTTACGGATTTTTGGCGGTTATCTGGCTACTTATAGCGGCGGAATGGCGTTTCACGTTAGCAAAAAAAAGGCGATAATTATCCCATATTCTCAAGTCAATAAAGAGCGTAAACGTTTTTCCGTTTTTCGCACGTTTCACTTAAAATCCGTATATTTAACAATCGAAACAGGCGCAGAATATCTTTTGGCGATGGCAACAATACAAAAAGTTTTGGAAACGTATTTTACTATCAAAAACACTCGCGCTGGACTCTATTATGGCGTTTTATGGCTAAATCATGGGGATTTTTTGCGAATATCTCTACAATTTACGGTGTATTTTAATCTGTTTATTTTATTGCGCTTTGCTTACAAGCTTTTGAAGGAGAAAATCAAACGATTATGTCGGAAAAAAATGAAAAACTCAACAATTTAATGGAACTTTCTACGGAAAAAATGGGGTTAATGGCGGATGCGGACATTGTTGTGGGGAAACCGATTACAACGGCAAGCGGTTTTCAAGTGATTCCATTTTCAAAAGTGACGCTTGGAAGCGTGACGGGAGGCGGTGAATACGGAAAAGCAAAGCAGGTAAAGCAAATGGGTGAAATACCCTTTGCGGGCGGTAGCAGTGCGGCTATTAGTATGAAACCAATGGGGTTTATCATTGACGATGGTACTTCGTGTCGCATACTACGTATTGCTGATGCGCCGTTGGATAATTTGATTGAACGACTTGGAGAGATTTTACAAGATGCATTCCCCAAAAAAGATGAAGAATAAGCGTATTTTTGCGGTACTTTTTCTTTTTACGGGATTGTTTTTTTCGTTTAGACCGCAAATTGCGGCAAAAGCGGAAAAGGTGTTGACATCGGCAGCGGAATGCGTTATGGAAAGAAGAAGTCGGCGTATTTTATACGAATGGCATGGAGATATGCGTTTGCCAATGGCGAGTACAACCAAAATTGCAACGGCAATCACCGCGTTAGAAGAAAGCCCTAACATAAAAGAAACCTTTGAAATTCCAAGCGAAGCGGTCGGTGTTGAAGGTTCGTCGGTATATTTGAAGATCGGGGAAACGTATTCGGTGGAAGATTTGCTTTATGGGCTTATGTTGCGATCGGGAAACGATTGCGCGGAAGCTTTGGCTTATCGATTTGGAGGGAGTATAGACCGTTTTGCCGCAAAAATGAATCAAACGGGGCAAAAGGCAGGTGCAATGCACACGAATTTTCGCAATCCACACGGTTTGCCCTGCGACGGACATTATACCACGGCGCGAGATTTATCCTTGATTACGGCGTACGCATTAGAAAATCCAATCTTTCGTGAGATTGTTGCAACGAAATATTACGAACCGAGGCATTGGAAAAATAAAAATAAAATGCTTTTTCAGTATGACGGTGCAATCGGCGTAAAGACTGGTTATACAAAGGAAGCAGGGCGTTGTTTGGTTTCCGCCGCAACAAAGAATGGCATGGAGCTTGTTTGTACGGTGTTAAATAGTCCGCAAATGTATGAAAGGTCTACGGAGTTATTGAACGACGCATTCGAGGCTTACTCGTATGAAAAAATTATCGACGAAAAGCAAATATTTACCATTCAAGGGCAAGAATGCTGTGCCTGTCAAAACGTGTATTATCCGCTAATGCAAGGGGAGATGGATGCGATAGAAATATTGATTGTTCCCGTAAATTCGTCCAAAAAAAGAGAAATTATCGGTCAAATTCAAATAAGCCTTGCGAAACGGTTGATTTTTTCGGGGAATTTATATAAACTATAAGGGAAAAAGCACAAAAGAAGGGAATTTATGAGAATTAATAAATTTTTAGCGGATAAAGGTGTGGCAAGTAGACGTCACGCAGACTCGATGATTGAAGCTGGCCGCGTGACCATTAACGGCGTTGTCGCAACCCTTGGCGTAAGCGTGGAAGAAGGCGACGTTGTAACGGTTGACGGCCAAATTTTATCGGTGGCAGAAAAAAAAGACGAGTATTATATTATGAACAAGCCGAAAGGGGTTGTTTGTACCGTTTCGGACGATCGTGGAAGAAAGACGGTTATGGATCTTTTGCCCGAGGGGGTTGGAAGAGTCTTTCCTGTTGGCAGACTTGACTACGCAACGGAAGGCTTATTAATTTTGACCAACGATGGGGATTTGGCATTCCGTTTAACCCATCCCACGACGGAAATTCCCAAAACGTATATGGCGAGAATCGAAGGTACGCTGACGGAAAAGGATTTGAATCCCATTCGTTCGGGCGTAGAGCTGGACGGCATTTTGACGAAAAAATGCAAAGCGCATATTGTCGAAACGAACAAGGCCTACACGAAGGTGCATATCACCATTACTGAAGGACGAAACCGCCAAGTGCGCCGTATGTTTGAATCGATTGGGAAAAACGTGGAATTTTTGAAACGTGTGAGCATCGGTCAATTAAAGCTTACGGGCTTGGATAGAGGTCAAATGCGACCGCTGACCGAGCAAGAAATTGCTTATTTGAAAGGACTTTAATAATGAAAAACGCTCAAAAGTGAAAAACTTTTGAGCGTTTTTCATATTCTACACATAAATTTTTCAAAAACCCTTGACCAAAACGAAGGTACATATTATAATATAGATAAGTAGAAAAAAGGTCGTAGGAGAAATATTTAATGATTGAGAATCGGAAAAAAGTTTTATATAGCGTAGTTATTGTTTTGTTGAATGTGACGCTTGCTTTATTTACGGCATTAAATATAATCTTAAATATAATCAATTGGGATTCGATGACGGATATATATTTCTTTCTTTTTTCTAAATGTTTCTGGCTTTTATCATTTGTCACTTTGCTTTTTCATATTCCTAAGTTGTTTAATTGGCTTTATCCAAAGCTAGCTTCATTGGTTAACAATGCAAGACCTGAATTTTTTTCAACTTCTTCTCAATATCACGCATTACCAAAAAATAAAGTGTATAAAAATTTAAAATGCGCTACCATAATATTGTTGCTTATTTCGATAGTGATTGAACTAATATTATTTTTAATTTAATACAACAAAAGGTCGTAGGAGAAATCCTGCGACCTTTTGCCATAATCCAAAACGCTTGACAAAACCCATGTTTTTGTGTATGATAATAATGGCAATATCGTTAAGAGAAGAGAGTTTGCGTTCACGTTAAAAAAGAGTTCTACAAGCGTAGAACTCTTTCAATTTCTTAAATTAATATGAGATTATGATCTATAATTTCGCATCAAGCCAACGACTTTCCCAAGAATGGAAACTTGTCCGTCTTCATAAATCATATCGGATAAGGATTCGTTTTCAGGGTGCAAAATCACTTGCCCGTTGCGGCGATAAAAGCGTTTAACGGTTGCGGAATCTTCCACTAAAGCGACGACAATTTCGCCGTTTTCCGCAGTTTCTTGGCGGCGTACGATGATTTTGTCGCCGTTCATAATGCCAGCGTCGATCATGGACGTACCGTCAACGCGAAGCATAAATAAGTCTTCGCCCTTAAATTCGCCCATAGGGAAGGTGTAATAATCTTCGTAGTTTTCATAAGCAAAGACGGGCTGACCTGCGGTGACTGTACCAATCAAAGGAATAGATATGCCAGAGCTTTTGCCGATAGTCACCGAGCGCTTTTTGTTCGTTGCTTTATTCAAGTATCCACGCGTTTGCAATTTTTCCAAATAGCTATGCACGGTTGCGGTGGATTTAATGCCACATTCCTTGCCGATTTCTCGCACGGAAGGGGTGTACCCATTTTCTTCCGAGAACTTACGAATATAATCCATTACTCGGATCAATTTTTCTTCGCTGACCATAATAGCCCCCAATACAGATTAATCTACGTACATTATAACACGTATTTCTACAAAATGCAAACAAATGTTTAATATTTTTCCAAAATTTTTCATAAAAACGGAAAATTTATCTTGATTTTTATGGAAAAACTGCTATAATAGTATTATAAAGAAAGGAGCAATGAGATTATGGAAAGAAAAATTGGTATGCCGTGCGTTTTATACGATCGTGAATGCGTCGGCTGTTTGGAGTGCGAAACGTGCGACCTTGATCCCAACAAGGTTTGCGATAATTGCGGCAAATGTATCGAAATGGACGACGTTGCATCGATTAAAATCGACAAAATCTACACCAATCCCGACGAATATAAGGATTAAAAATAGTTGAATAATACAAAAGACGGGCGATTGCCCGTCTTTTTTCGTATCATTGATTAAAAGTCTAATTTTTTCACAAGAAATTCGGTGAATTTTTCCGCATAGCGAGTGGGAATAACCGCATTGACGGTTAAACCATCGTCCGTGTAATGCATGGAACGCTCCGTGAGTAAATTCTTAATACGGTTGTACTGATTAACGCTTATATAGGGAACGAACAGCTCGCAAAAAATAAAATCTTCACGAAATTGCTGCAAAATGGCGTGTTTTAACTCGTCAATCCCCAAATTTTCTTTCGCTGAAATGGCAATGCTTTCATAAGGAAAAGCCGATTGCTCACGAATATTCTCGCTTTTATTCATTACAACGAGATAAGGGGAGTTGAAACTCATTTCTTCAAGCGTTTCCAGCGTTGTTTTGAGTTGCATATCATATTCGCCCGTAGAATCGCATACAATTAACGCTAAATCGCAGTTTAATGCGCTTTCCAAAGTAGATTTGAAGGCTTCAATGAGATTGTGAGGCAAGTCCTGTAAAAAACCTACGGTGTCAACAAGTAAAAACTCTACGCCATCAATTTTGAAGCTTCTTGCCGTTGGGTCAAGCGTTGCAAAAAGCTCGTTTTTGACGTATACGTTCGATTCGGTCAATAGATTCATCAAAGTGGACTTACCCGTATTCGTATAACCAACAAGAGCAATGGTTTTTACGTCCGTTTTCTTGCGTCGAACTGTCTGCAAGGCACGCCGTTTTTCCGTTTCTTTGAGCCGTTTTTCAAGATAATTCAAGCGACCGCGGATATATCTTCGGTCGGTTTCCAACTGCGTTTCCCCAGGCCCGCGCGTACCGACGCCACCGCCCAAACGAGATAGTGCGCCGCCTTTGCCTTTCAAACGAGGGTAAAGATATTTTAATTGCGCCAATTCGACTTGAAGCTTACCTTCGCTTGACTGTGCGTTTTTCGCAAAAATATCCAAAATAAGGGTCGTGCGGTCAATCACTTTGCGATCGTCCAATACAGCGGAAATATTGAGAGTTTGGGAAGGGGAAAGCTCACCGTTAAAAAGGATCGTCACGTCCTCTAAACCGCTTAAAAGCTCGCGAATTTCCAAAAGTTTCCCCGAACCGAAAAAGGTTGCGGCGTTGATTTCACGGATATTTTGATAGGTCGTACCGCAATAGAGCGCGCCTGCACTTTCAATAAGGGAAACGGCTTCTTCCTGTAAAACCTTATATTTATCCGCGTTCTCATGCGTTATGGGCTGTAAAATATAGATTTTTTCAATAGTTGTATCAATTGTTTCGTGCATTATTCGTTATTATCTTCGTTTTGGTTGTCGTTTTCTTGGCGCAACTTCACTGCGCTTGCAACTCTTCTACGGTTTTCTTGCGTAATAGCCGCATAGTGCTTTTTGGTCGTATTGACGTCACGATGTCCTAAAACGTCCGCAACGATATAAATATCGCCAGTGGAGTTGTATAAACGTGTACCGTACGTACTACGAAGTTTATGCGGTGTGATTTTTTTTAAAGGGGAAACAAGTTTGCTGTACTTTTTCACCAAAATCTCAACGGTACGTACGTTGATGCGCTTATATTGCATCGACAAGAAGAACGCTTCTTCTGTTTCAGGAACTTTCGGATCGTTTCGTTTTTCCGCAATATACTCTTGCAAAGCGTACTTGACTTCATCAGAAAAGAACAAAATCGCCTGATTTCCGCCTTTTCGTGTGACCAGGAAGGAGTTTTCTTCAAAATCAAAGCTATCATTATCCAACCCAACAAGCTCACTAATACGAATACCTGTGCCGAGGAATAGGGTAAGAATCGCAGTATCGCGAACTTTTGTCTTATTGTGATAACCTCCCGCATGAGGGGAAAGACCTTTTCCGCTTTCCGCAACGTTAATCAAATCGGATACTTCCTCCGCATCCAAACGAATAATTTCCTTCTCGTGGAGCTTGGGTGTGGGAACTTTTGCCGCATTATCCACTTGAATTAATCCTTTATTGAAGAAATACTTAAAAATCGCTCGAACCGCCGATAATTTGCGCGCTTTTGCACGCTCATCGCAGGATAAACGCTTGTCACGGAAGCGATAGTGGGATAAATAACTCAAAAAGAACTCGATATCATTATGCGAAACCGCCTCTAAATGCTGCAAGGTTAAGTCAAGTACGCCTAAATTCTTATACTTGCGCTGGCACAAGAAATCAAAGAAAATACGCAAATCGTACGCATATTTTAATCGAGTTTGCGAGCTCGTACGTGTTTCAATCCCTAAAAAATAATCTTCGCAAAAAGAGGGGAGTTCGTTCAAAAGCTCGGCAATCTTGTCTAAATCCGATATATTACGTTTGACATAGTAGTTTTCGTTTTTCATACTTATATTCTACTGCATGAATAGGGAAAAGTCAATAGTTTGATGAGATTTTCCGAAAAGTTAGAGCAAAATCTTTGTAAAAATAGGATAGAAATAAGAAAGCGTTCGCAAAAATGCGAACGCTTTTGATAGAATAAGGGGAATTATTCGGAAAATTTTTTCTAAAAGGTTGTTATTCAATCTTAATTTTACAAAGAGAGATTGCTGAAAGCCTTGAAATATAAGGGATTGCAGCGGGTAATATAGATAAATTGTTTCGGTAGGGAATTAATCAAACTATTCGTAAAATGCAGGTTTTACGAAAACATCAGGCTGTTTTTCAAACAAAAAGGGCTTTTCAAACAATTTTCGAGCATTTTTTCTTTTTATTGTTTTACGAAGATTTTATAAGAATACGGTTTTACTTCCAAAAAATCTTGATAATTTTCATTCGTCAAGCAATCGACGTATTTTTCCGATAATTTTAATAAATGTGTTTTTGAAGAATTATTCGCAAACACGTAGATACTTTGATTGTTTTTTGTACGTTTGTAAAAAATCAAACCGTTTTGACATTCTAAGTCGATAAAATCGCCGTCGTTAAATATATCACGGTATTTTTCACGGATTTCGCCAAGTTTAGAATAAAATCCAATCAAATCTTCGTTCAAATGCTCCCAATCGAAGCATTTTCGGCAAAATGGATCAATATGTCCTTCCATTCCATTTTCGTCACCGTAATATAAGCACGGCACGCCAGGCAAGGTATATTGCAAAACAGCCGCCATTTTCAGTTTTTCAATCGCACTTTTCTTTGTGTTTTCAGACATATATGCCTGCGGCGAAGCCATTTCGTCCTTATTATGACAATAAATTCCGCCTAAAACCGTTAAAATACGCGCCGTATCATGCGTTCCGAGAATATTCATTAAGCAATCGAGCGTTTGCTTGGGATAATGATTGATTAAAACACGAATATTATGCAACAAATCTATTGCATTTCCCGTTTGCATATAATGAATAATACTATCCTTTAACGGATAATTCATCACGCTGTCAAGCTCGTAGCCTTGTAAATACTCACGGCGCTCAGAATATGCGATTTTATTGGACGCATCTTCCCAAACCTCACCGATAATAATGGCGTTTTCGTCTTCTTCCTTCACGGATTTTCGAAGTTTTTTCAAAAAGAAATCGGGAAGCTCGTCAGCAACGTCAAGTCGGTAGCCACCAATCCCGAAGCCGAGCCATTTTTTCAATACACCGCCCTTTTCAAAGATAAAATTTTGATATGATTCGGAATGTTCGTTGACCTCGGGTAAAATATCAATTCCCCACCAACTGCTGTATTTATCGGGAAATTCTTGGAAAGAATACCAAGAATAATAAGGCGAATCCTTCGATTGATACGCACCTACGGACGGATATTCACCATATTTATTAAAATAAACGCTATTATCGCCCGTATGATTGAATACGCCGTCTAAAATTACACGAATTCCAAGCTTTTTTCCTTCTTCGATTAATTCCTTAAAATCTTTTTCCTCGCCTAAAAACGGGTCGATTTTCATATAATCGGAAGTATCGTAGCGGTGATTTGATGCCGCTTCAAAAATAGGATTGCAATAAATCACCGTTACGCCAAGACTCTTCAAATACGGCAGCTTTTCGATAATACCTTGAATGTTTCCGCCAAAAAAGTCGTTATTTAATACTTTTCCATGCTCATTCGGCCGATAAGACGGCAAACCGCCCCAATCATTGCGCTTCACTCTTCCTTTTATGTCAGGCATACTACCTGTTTTATGGAAACGATCAGGGAAGATTTGATACATTACGCCGCCCTTAAACCATTCAGGCGTTTTATAATCGGAAGAATGTATGGTCAATAAAAAGCCGTTTGCATGTTCAGTCAGAACGCCAAGCTCCATATAGCCGCAAGATATATTTCCTACACCTTCAATATAAAAGCTGTAAAAATACAAACCGATTTCTTCAATAGAAATGGAAATCGTCCAACCGAATCCCGTTTTGCTCATAGGAAATAATTCGGCTTCTTCCCCATCTTTATTTAAGCGTAAAAAGGCATTATTGCACGGTTCAAAGCAATCGCAAAGATTCGGTGTTTTTGTGCAAAAATCTTGATTTTGCATACAATAACAGTTCGTATTCGGCGTTTCCTTTACGTGATAAATATTTAGTTGTATTTTTTCGTCCGTGGATATTGCGCCAATCCTGCTTTTACACGCAGTATCTAATGGATTGAAATAAATTCGCATAAGATAATTGTTCCTTTACTAACGAAAAGCCGTAAATAACTTTACAGCTTTTCGTCCGTTTATAATAAGTTGTGGAAATCGGAAAAAATAATGCGTTTTATGCAAAATTATTCATGCAAAGGTTTCAAGTCCCAAATGTTTTGCGCGTATTCCGCGATACTTCTATCCGCCGCAAAATACCCTGCCGCCGCGATATTACGCAAGGATTTTTGATTCCAAAGACGCTTATCGGTTGCGTAAAGGTTAGACATTTCGTTTTGCGTTGCCAAATAGGATTGGAAATCCGCCATACACATATATGGATCGGCAATCGGACTGCCCGTCAAGAGATAGTTTGCAATATCCGCAAACGATTCACCGTTGAAGCCTACGATCAACGCTTCTACGATGCGGCGAAGCATGGGATCGTTATTGTAATAAACGCTTGCGGAATAGCCGTTGCGCCAAATTTCCGAAACTTCGTCCGCTTTCAGACCAAAGATATAGATATTATCGAGGCCAACCTTTTCGCTCATTTCAACGTTTGCGCCGTCAAGCGTACCGATGGTCAAAGCGCCGTTAATCATGAACTTCATATTGCCCGTACCACTTGCTTCTTTACCAGCAAGAGAGATTTGCTCGGAAATTTCCGATGCAGGCATCAAGGATTCGGACATAGTCACGTTGTAGTCTTCCATATATACAACGTTTAATTTTTCCGCAATTTTCGGGTTTTTACGGATATCTTGGGCAAGGAAACAAATCAATTTGATGATTTTCTTCGCCATATAGTACCCTGCCGCCGCTTTTGCTGCGAAAATATACGTTTTCGGTTGGATTGGCGCGTCGGGATTATCTTTCAAAATCAAGTAATCGTGAATAACGTGCAATACATTCAAAAGCTGACGTTTATATTCGTGCAAACGTTTTGCTTGTACGTCAAAAATGGTGTTGGGATCGATTAAAGTCCCCTGTTTTTTGAATGCAAAATCCGCAAATTGCTTTTTCTTAATTGCCTTAATTTCCGCTAAACGCTTTAATACGCTGTCATCATTTTCAAACTTCTTGAATTCAGCGAGCTTCGCTGCGTTTTTCGCATAGCCCTCGCCGATACAATCGTTCAAAAGTGCGCAAAGCTCGGGGTTCGATTGATTCAACCAACGTCTATGTGCGATACCGTTCGTCACGTTTGTGAATTTTTCAGGCGTGTAATCGTAGAAATCCTTGAAAATGCTTTGCTTGATAATGTCGCTATGCAAACCAGATACGCCGTTTACTTTATGCGAACCGTGTACGGAAAGGTTAGCCATTTTTACAACGTTATAGGACATAATCGCCATACGGGAAATCTTATCCCAATCCCCGGCATAGCGTTGCCAAAGATCTTCGCATTGACGGCGGTTGATTTCCTTCAAAATGCTGTAAATTCTCGGTAATCTGCGTGCAATTAAGTCCTCGGGCCACGTTTCAAGTGCTTCGGCAAGTACCGTATGGTTCGTGTAAGCACAAACGGAAGTCGTAATCGACCAGGCTTCATCCCAATTCATACCGTTCTCGTCGATCAAAAGTCGCATCAATTCGGGAATCGCAAGCGCAGGGTGCGTATCATTCAAATGAATTGCTGCCATTTTCGGCAAAAGTTTGAGTGAACCGTATCTTCTCTTGTGGTCAGCAAGAATATTTTGCAAGGACGCAGAAACCAGGAAATATTGTTGCTTCAAACGCAAGGACTTCCCTTCCGCATGGTTATCAGCGGGATAAAGTACCTTGGAAATAAGCTCCGCTTCATTGTCTTCACGCATAACAGACGAGTAATCCCCTTGCGAGAAAAGTTTCATATCGAAGTTTTGAACGCTTCTTGCTTTCCAAAGACGAAGTACGGAAACTGCTTTGCTATCGTAGCCCGATACCATCATATCGTAAGCAACCGCTTGAATTTCCTTTGCGTCACGATAGATATTTTCCAAGCCGTGCTCCGTCCACTTTTCTTCGACGTAGCCGTCGAATTTTACCGTGAAAATCTTATCGCTTCTTTGGGTAAGCCATACTTCACCGCCAGGAAGCCAAACGTCAGGTAATTCCGTTTGCCAGCCTTCAACAATCTTTTGCTTGAACAAACCGTAATCGTAGCGAATGGAATACCCCATTGCAGGATAATCGCCAGTCGCAAGTGCGTCCATAAAACAAGCAGCTAAGCGGCCTAAACCGCCGTTGCCCAAGCCAGCATCCGGTTCAAGCTCGTAAAGTTCTTCAAGGGTTATGTCGTATTCCTTTAACGCTTCCGCAAACGTATCGTATACGCCGAGGTTAAAAATACTATTTTTCAAAGAACGCCCCATCAAGAATTCCATGCAAAGATAGTAAACGCGTTTTGCCTTGTTTGCCTTCGTCGTGAGGTGGAAATTATGTCTTTTTTCGAGCATAATGTCACGAATACTCATAACGACAGCCTTATAAAGCTGTTCCTTTCTCGCTTCCGAAGGCGCAACCCCGAAATAGCGCGAAAGTTTACCCTTTATAAGCTCTTTTGCTTCCGTTTCCGTAATTTTTTCTTTTTTCATATTCTCAAATTTCTCCTAAAAAAAATTTTATCTTAACGTATCACGCTCATTATCTTTGAAAGGTAAGATCGTAGAGCTTTTTATATTCGTCCGCGGATTTCAACCACGAGAAATCCGTCGTAATCGCCTTTTTCATTAATTCTTCCCACACCGCCGTATTCTTATACGTATCAAGCGCTTCGTGAATAACGTACAGCATATCGTAAGGATTGCAAGAAGCAAACGTGAAACCGTTGCCGCCAGCTCCGAATGGTTTAATACTATCGTAAAGCCCACCCGTTTCACGCACCAAAGGTACGGTTGCGTAGCGGGAAGCAATCATTTGAGAAAGTCCGCAAGGCTCACTAATCGAAGGCATTAAGAAGATGTCTGCGCCTGAATAAATCTTTCTTGACAAATCGCCGTTAAATGCGATATTTGCAGAGCATTTCCCTTCGTATCTTTCCCCGAGGTTGAGGAAATAGTCTTCATATTTCGTGTCACCCGTGCCAAGAAGGACAAACTGCAAATCTTCATGCAAAATATCTTCTGCAACCACTTTCACCAAGTCAACGCCCTTATGGGAAACCAAACGAGTAATCATCGCAATGATAGGCACGTCTTTTACAGGTAAACCAAGCATTTTTTGAAGCTCGGCTTTGCAAACCTTCTTTCCGCTAAAATCGTTTTCAACGTAGTTTGCAAACAATGCCTTGTCTTCTTTGCTATTATAGGAAAGAACGTCGATACCGTTCAAAATCCCCGTGAGCTTTTGTTCGTTGCGGCAAATAATGTCTTGCAAGCCGTGTGCATATTGCGCAGTCTTGATTTCTTGCGCATACGTCGGACTTACGGTAGAGAAACGTTCGCAACATTCAATCGCACCTTTCATAAGGTTGATGCAACCATCATATTCTACCAAGGAGCGGCATTCTTCGGGTAAACCGAACAAATCCCCAAGGATATCCAAGGAATATTTACCTTGATATTCGATGTTATGAATGGTAAACAACGCACGAATTGCTTGATATTCAGGGCGATGATCGTAAATCGTTTTTAAGTAGATTGCAGAAGCTGCAGATTGCCAATCGTGGCAATGTAAAATATTCGGCCAGAAATTGATAAACGGCAAAATCTCTAAAACGGCAAGCGAGAAAAAGGCAAATCGTTCCCCATCGTCATAATGTCCATAGCAACCTTTGCGGTTAAAATATTGTTCATTATCAATGAAATAGAAGGTAACGCCGTCTTGTTCGCAAGTAAAAATACCACAATATTGATTACGCCAAGCAAGTTGCACGTAAATATTCCCTAAGAAGGACATTTTTCTACGCATTTCCGGTTTGATGTCCGAATATAAAGGCAAAACCACACGAATATCGTATTTTGGATCAGCTGCAAGCGCTTGCGGCAATGAGCCGATAACGTCGGCAAGCCCACCCGTTGCAATAAACGGACGCGCTTCGGACGCAACAAACAAAATCTTTTGTTTTTCCGTCAAAACGGGATCGTTCGCTTCTTTTTTCGCACAAGCTTTTTGCATGTTCGTTTGAATTACTTTTACCTTTGTCGTTGTTTTACGTTCCGCCATAAAATCGCTCCTAAAAATATAAAAATAGCATGATACGCGTAAGACCTTCGAAAAGATCTTACGCGTTTCGTTTCCAATTAAAGTCTCGTACCCTTTTGAATGAAATACGGTAATTCTGCGCAACCAGCAAGCGTCTTTCTATCGCTAATTACAACGTTTTTATCGGTAATTACGCAATCGAGAGAGGTGTTTGCGCCTATGTAGTTATCTTGCATAATAATTGAGTTTTTAACAACTGCACCTTTTCCAACTTTTACGCCACGGAAAAGAATGGAGTTTTCTACTACCCCTTCAATTACGCAACCGTCGGAAATCAACGAGTTCTTTACGAGAGCATCTTCCCCATATTTAGAAGGCGCACTATCGCGTACCTTCGTGTAAATATCACGCTCGCCGAACAACTCGTCACGTACGTCTTTTTCAAGCAATTCCATATTGTGCTTATAATAAGCTTCCATGGAATCAATACCAGCGTAATAGCCTTTGAAATCATATTGATAAATTTTCAAGCTGTTGAGTTGTTTTACAAGAATTTCATTTTCAAAACTTGTGAAGCCGTGAGTGACTGTATCTTCTACCGCATTTAACAAGAATTGACGGTTGATGATCATAATATTGATGAAAATATCCGCTTTCGTGCCTTCGCTCATGTGTGGAGAAAGTTTAATTTCGTTTACACGACCATCGCTATCCGAATTGATAAGCATAAAGTCGGAACGATGCCCTACTTTTCCGTGCTTGGTGACAAGCGTAATATCCGCATTTTTACTTTCATGATAATTGATGATATCGGAAATATCAAACTTTGCAACGCCGTCGCAGTCGGCAAGAACTACGTATTTTTCCTTTCTACGGCTCAAAAATCCCGTAATCGAACGGAGTGCTTCCAAACGCGTGCTGTACAATTTATCATGCTTTTCAGAGAAAGGCGGAAGAAGAATCAACCCGCCGTCTTTTCTTGCCAAATCCCAATCCTTACCGCTACCGATATGGTCGATCAAGGAACGATAGTTATTGTTTGTCATAAGCCCGACCGTCGTAATGCCGGAGTTGACCATATTTGAAAGAGCGAAGTCAATCAAACGATATCTACCGCCGAACGGAATGGAAGCCATTGTTCTGATACGAACAAGCTCGGGAACGTTTTCTTCGTGCATATTAGAAAAAATAACGCCAATTGCAGATGCTGCCATAATTCTATCCTCCTTACGCCAAAATATCCGTTTCGTGTTTTTGACCTTCGGAAACGACTACGCCGTCGCCTACGGTAATATCACGACCCAACACCACGATTTCCGCCGCAGGATCTTTATCTACGCCGATTTTCGCGTTTTTACCAACCGTCACCCCTTCGTCAATAATCGAATAGGAAACGACTGCGTTTGCCTTAATTACGCTATTTGCCAAAACAACCGCATCTTTGACGATTGCCCCTTCTTCAACCACAACGTTGCTGCCGAGAATACAGTTTTCTACGACGCCGTTAATTTCACAGCCAAGCGCAATCATCGAGTTCTTTACGACGCCATTTTTACCGATGTGTTCAGGCGGTGCAAGCGGGTTTCTCGAATGGATCTTCCAAGCCTTATCCCCTACGTCGAATTCAGGGCTATCGCCGAGCAAGTCCATATTCGCTTGCCAAAGCGAAGCAACTGTACCAACGTCCTTCCAATACCCATCGAATTGATAAGCAAACATCTTTTCGCCCGAGTTCAACATCGTGGGAAGAACGTCTTTACCGAAGTCTTTGGAAGAATTCGGGTTCGCGTCATCCGCTTCCAAATAGCTGAAAAGCTTTTTCGCGTTGAAAATATAAATACCCATCGAGGCAAGCGTACTCTTCGGCTGCTTGGGTTTTTCTTCAAACTGATAAATCGAACCATCGGGATTCGTATTAAGGATACCAAATCTCGAAGCCTCGCTCAAAGGCACGTTAATTGCAGCAATCGTACAGTCGGCGCCCGTTTTCTTATGCGCATTAAGCATTGCTGCATAATCCATTTTATAGATGTGATCGCCTGAAAGTACAAGCACGTATTCGGGGTTATACATCTTCATAAAATGAAGGTTTTGATAAATAGCATTCGCCGTGCCTTCGTACCACGAAGAACGTGTTTTCGCCTGATACGGCGAAAGAATATGTACGCCGCCGTAAGTTCTGTCGAGATCCCACGGTTGACCGTTGCCAATGTATTCATTGAGAATTAACGGTTGATACTGCGTCAGTACGCCGACGGTATCGATGCCCGAATTGATACAGTTCGACAACGGGAAGTCGATAATACGGTACTTTGCGCCAAACGCAACGGCAGGTTTTGCTATGTTCGTGGTCAAAGCGTAGAGTCTGCTACCCTGTCCGCCAGCCAAGAGCATTGCAACGCATTCTTTCTTTCTTTGCATAATGTGCCCCCTTTCGGTTTAATTTATTTTTTCTAAATAAACGCAAGTCAGTTTCGGAATATCGAAAAGGATCGACTGTTCCCGTCCATGACTATACGTTTTTGTCGTGTAATAAATGCGCTTTTTCATTGTTCCGCCACCGCCAAAACGAACGGAGTCGGAGTTAAAAAGCACTTTATATTTTCCTGCAGGCAAACCAAGCCGATAGCCTTTATGCTCCATACCTGAAAGATTGAGCATAACAACAATCGTTTTTCCCGATCTGTCTTTTCGTTGATAGGCGTAGAAATTATGGCTGGAATCGTCCGCTGCCAACCATTCAAACCCCTCCCACGAATCTTCGATTTCATAAAGCGCAGGAGTTGTTTTATAAAGGTTATTCAACTCTTTGATGGCAAGCTGAAGCTTTTGATGCAAGGGATATTGCAACAAGAAATACTCAATTCCTTCTTTATAATTCCATTCCTTAAATTGTCCAATTTCCGAGCCCATAAAATGCAGTTTTTTACCAGGATGGGACATCATATAGCCAAGGAAGGCGCGAAGTCCAGCAAATTTTTCCCAGTAATCCCCTGGCATTTTCCCAATTAAAGAGGCCTTTCCGTGCACCACCTCATCGTGAGAAATAGGCAAAACGTAATTCTCCGAAAACGCATACATCATTGAAAAGGTCAATTTATTATGCACGTAGCTTCTATGAACGGGATCCTTTGCGATATAGGAGAGTACGTCGTTCATCCAACCCATATTCCACTTGAAATTAAAGCCAAGCCCTCCGATATTCGTCGGACGAGTGACCATTGGCCAAGCGGTCGATTCTTCCGCTATCATCAAAGCGTTGGGGAAATACGCAAAAATTGCTTCATTCAAACGGCGTAAAAAAGCTACTGCTTCCAAATTCTTATTTTCGCCGTAAATATTGGGAACCCATTCCCCCGGCTCTTTATCATAATCCAAGTAGAGCATCGAGGCAACAGCGTCTACACGAAGTCCGTCCACGTGGAAGTATTCCAAAAGGAATAACGCGCTCGAAATCAGGAAAGAAAGCACTTCGTTTCTGCCGTAATCAAACTTTCTCGTGCCCCAACCTCTATTTTCCATTCTATCCCACTGCGAAGCTTCGTATAAAGGTTCGCCGTCAAACTCATATAAACCAAATGCGTCTTTGGGGAAATGCGCAGGCACCCAGTCCAAAATTACCCCAATTCCAGCTTTATGGAAGGAATCCACGAGGTACATAAAATCGTGCGGTGTTCCCAATCTCGAAGTGATTGCGAAATACCCCGTCACTTGATACCCCCACGAGCCATCGAAAGGATGCTCGGTAATAGGCATAATTTCCACGTGCGTAAAGCCCATTTCTTTTACGTAGGCAACCAATTCCTTTGCAAGTTCACGATAGGTGTAATAAGAACCATCCTCGTGCAACTTCCAAGAAAGCAAATTTACTTCGTAAACGTTCATTGGCGAGGCATAAATATTTGTACGCGCTTGCTTGTCCAAATATGCCTTATCAGACCATTTATAACCGTTTATATTATACAATTTAGAGGCGTTTGAGGAGGTAGAATCGGGCGTTTCTGCGTGATACGCATAAGGATCAGCCTTATAAAGCGCTCTACCATCTCTTGTCGAAATACAATACTTATACGTATCAAACTGCTTCAAGCCAGGAATAAAAAGCTCAAAGGTCTCGCCGTCAATCATGCGTTGCATAATATGAGATTCCGTATTCCAACCGTTAAAATCCCCAATAACGGACACCCTTTCCGCTCTCGGTGCCCAAACGCGGAAAACGTACCCCTTTTTCTTATTGACAACAGCAGGATGCGCGCCTAAAAGCTGATGCGTCTTAAAATTCTCACCATGATGAAATAAATGTAAAGGTAAATCCGTTTCAAATACGCTCATTTCAACGCCTCCTGTCGTTTTAGGTAAACAAAATATAGTTTGCTTTACTTACGAAATATTATACTACATTCTTTTGAATTTTTCAATAGAATTTTTAATTTTTTTTCAAGTTTTTTCAACTTTTTTATTATAATAAAACCTTTTTAATTTTCTAAACGAATTTTCTTTTGAAAAATGCTAAAATATCGGTGCTATTTTCGTTCAAATTGCATGGTTCTATGTCTAACATAATAATTATGCCTCGCGTAACATAATACCTATGTTTGACATAGTACAAGCTTTCAGCCCCTACTTTTGTGTAATAAAAATCCCCGAATTTGCACTCGGGGAAATGGTCGTTATTTAGATTGTTTTTTAGTGTTTCACGAATAATGTTTCACAATTACAAAACAAACGTATTTAAGAATGTATCGATTTGCGATTTTAAGGCATCAATCGTACCATTATTAAAAATTTGATAAGCGTGGATTTCTTGGATATGCTTTTCCCCTTCTGGGGTATTATAGGGAAATTGGGTATCCATTCGGGCGAGAATTTCCTCTTTGGAAAGAGTGTCCCTTTCCATAATTGCTTTTACTCTATCACTCTGCGTTCTTTGTACGACAAGGATTCGGTCGAATAACTGCTCGTATCCGCATTCAAACAAAAGCGGAACTTCCGCAAATACAATAGAATCTTTGCAAGTATCCATATATTCATTCAGCTTTTTCATAATGAGCGGATGAGCAATTTGATTTAACTGATTTAATTTTTGAGGGTCATTAAAAACGATAGTCGCGAGCAGTTTTCGATTAATTTCTCCGTTTTCAATACAAGAAGGAAATTTTATACGCACCTCATCAATGTAAGCCCGTGAAAGAATTACTTCTTTGTAAATTTCATCGCAGGAATAAACAGTGCGCCCTTTTTCTTGTAGAATTTTTCCGACGATCGATTTTCCGCTACCAATTCCCCCTGTTATTGCAATTTTTTGTTTCATTTTGTTCGTTCCTTATTCAAAAAGCAAGTCTTGTTTCACATTTTAAGTTTCACAAACGTTATATATGAAACAACATTTGTGAAACCATATATTATTTTGTATCGTACCAGCTTCTACCTACGTTGACTTCAACCGTTAAAGGAATTCGTAATTTTACAGCGTTTTCCATTTCTTCTTTTAAGATATTTGAAACGGCGTCAGCTTCATCTATCGGGCAATCAATTACGAGTTCGTCGTGCACTTGTAAAACGAGTTTTGCTTGGTAATTCCCCTGTTTCAAGGCTTTATCAACGCCAATCATGGCAAGTTTAATAATATCTGCGCTTGATCCCTGCAAAGGCATATTCATAGCGGCGCGTTCGCCGAAGGAACGCACGTTAAAATTGGAAGAGCGCAGCTCATTGATGACGCGACGTCTACCTAATAATGTTTCGATATATCCGTCCTTTTTCGCATTTTCGACGTTCATTTCCATATATTCTTTTACGTCGGAATAGGTTTCGAAATATTTATCGATATACTCTTTGGCTTTTTTGGCACTAATACCTAAGTCTTGCGACAAGCCGAATGCGCTGATACCATAAATAATGCCAAAATTAACCGCTTTTGCGCTACGGCGCATATCCGAAGTGACCTCTTCAAGCGCTACGTCAAACACTTGCGATGCGGTCAATGCGTGAATATCACGCCCTTCGCAATAAGCTGTGACAAGCTCTTTACAAGTGGAAAAATGCGCTAAAAGTCGGAGTTCAATTTGAGAATAGTCTGCATCGATTAAAACGTGGTTAGGGCTCGCAGTAAAGAGTTTGCGAAGCTCGCGCCCTTCTGGGGTTCTAATGGGAATATTTTGAAGGTTCGGATTTGCACTGGAAAGTCGTCCCGTTTGCGTGTTGGACTGATTATAGGTTGTGTGTACCTTCCCATTTACGATCAGTGGCTTAAACCCTTCAATATACGTGGAATTGATTTTTTGAATCTTTCTATATCGAAGAATATAACGAACGATTTCATGCTCGCTTGCATACTTTTCGAGTTCCTCCGCCGTTGTTTTATAATTCTTGCTTTCCTTGCTTTTCTTTGCACCCGAACCGATTGCAAACTTTTCAAACAAGATTTTCCCCAACTGTTGCGTGGAATTTACGTTAAACTCTTCCCCAGCAAGCTCATAAATTTTTTGTATCGTTGACTTTAATTCAGCGTTATATTGTTCAGAAAAGATCTTCAAAGCTCGTTCGTCAACGCATACCCCCTGTCGCTCCATATCAAAGAGGATGCGCGCAAGCGGCAATTCTACGTCTTGATAAAGCGTTTTCTCTTGTTCACGCAATTTTGCGTAATAGCTATCATAAAGATAGGTCAAGCCCCACGCCGTATTCTTTTCGGGTAAACCGTGATATTGCAGGCAAAAAGCCAAACTATCAGAATTACTCAAACCATCCGCCAAGCATTTAAGGATTGAAACGTCGTCAAAGTCTGCTAAAAATTCAATATTCAGCTCACTTAAACGATGCATCAAATCTTTTGCATTGTAAGAAATAAGGCGGTTTTTTTCTTCAAAAATAGCTCTTAAAAGCGGTTCGAGCTGATAATCGTAATACCCAACGTCTAAAAGCCCCGTTTTAATCGGAAAAACGTATTCCTTTGCCTCTTTTGAAAAAGCAAACCGCAAGCTGTCGTTTTCCCACACAACGGCAATCTTCTCTTTATTGCTGTGAATATATTCGATGGCTACCGTAATGCTTTCGGGTACAATTTCTTCGATTTTATTCGGGATGGAAATTGTTTCGTTTAAGTCGTTTGTCCCTTCGCTTTCTTCTTCAAAAATGTTTTGCGAAAGCAAGCTCTTGAATTCTAATGCGGTAAAGCGTTCCTTTACTCGATAAGAGAATGGCATTTTGAATACGCATTCGGAAAGCGAGAGCTCTATCGGCGAATTAACGTTAATGGTCGCAAGCTCTTTCGAGAAATACGCATCCTGCTTGCCCTCGGAAAGCTTCTTATGCATTGCGCCTGTAATTTCATCAAGATGGGCATAAATACCGTCCAAATCGCCGTATTTTTCTAAAAGCGAGTAAGCAGATTTTTCCCCTACCCCCGCAACTCCGGGGATGTTATCTGATTTATCCCCCATAAGCGCCTTCAGTTCAATAACCTGCATTGGCGTAATGCCGATTTCGTCATGAAAGTTTTTTGCGGAAAGTTCTAAAAGATCGCTCACGCCCTTTCGGGTAAAGCATACGTTCGTGGTATCGTCGACGAGTTGATACGCATCGCGATCCCCTGTATAGATATACGTTTGCAAGCTAAAACGTTTTGCAAGCGTACCGATAATATCATCCGCTTCATACCCAGCCTTTTCGCAAATACAAACGTTCATAGCGGACAACACTTCTTTCAAAATCGGAAACTGTTTCCCAAGATCGTCGGGCATAGGCTTTCGTCCCGCTTTATAGGAATCGTACATTTTATGGCGGAAAGTCGGTGCGTGTACATCGAATGCAACGACAATATGCGTTGGTTTCTTATCCGAAACAATTTTCAATAGCAACTTAACAAACCCAAAAACAGCATTCGTTGGAAGCCCGTCTTTCGTTGTAAACACAGGCGTTGCGTAAAACGCACGGTTCAATAAGCTGTTCCCGTCAATTAACACCAATTTTTCCATAATTTCGATTCCTTTCATGCAGTATACTTATATTTTACCACGAAATAAAAAAAATCGCAAGAGTTTATAAAAATCTTTGAAAAAAGATTTGAAATTTTCTAAAAAACCCCGTGTAAACGCTTGATTTTTTTCAAACAATCCATTATAATAAAAAAGCTTTCATAAGTAACGCCGCTGTGGTGGAATTGGCAGACGCGTCGGACTCAAAATCCGATGGTAGCGATACCGTGGCGGTTCGACTCCGACCAGCGGCACCAAAATAAAGTCAAATCGTTTGATTTGACTTTATTTTTTTTATCAACAATAATAGAGCAAAACGTACCTACTTTTTTTGATTTAATGGAAAAGTGCCCGTCTTAACAACGGGCACTTTCATTTTTATTTTAATATTTCTTCAATAATTTTCTTCATTGGCACAAATTGGGCTTCCATTTCGCTTGCCAAACGAATTTGCGTACGGCAACGAACAAGGTTGTGGTCGGTGTACTTTGTAGCGAAATAAGTATCCCCAGCAAGATAGTCCGTCAAGAAGCGCATACCGCATTCAATCGTCATCAAGTAGGAACCGTAAGGCAACAATTCAGCTTCACGAGCGGTAATGCTATCTTTCACAGCCCCGCAATACCCTTCCGCATACGCTTTGAAAAGAGTGATATCAAAATGTACTTTATCCAAGTCCTTTTCATCTTCCGCAGCCGTCGATGCACCGAAACGAATGGAATCGCCGAAATCGAAAAGCATTGAGCCAGGCATAATCGTATCCAAATCGATTACCGCTCTTGCCTTACCCGTTTCCGCATCCATCAAAATATTATTCAGCTTCGTATCATTGTGCGTGACACGCAAAGGCAAAGAACCATCCTTCAAGCCGTCCATTGCAATACCGTAGGTGTTTTCGTGAGAAAGTACAAACGCAATTTCTTCTTGGCAATCCTTCGCGCGCCCCATAACGTCCGCTTCAAGCGCAGCTTTGAAATCGGCAAAACGCTTGGGGGTATCATGGAAACGTTTAATCGTTTCCGTGAGTTTGGATGCGTCGAATTCCGCAAGATAGTTTTGAAATTCCCCAAAAGCCTTACCCGAGTTTTTGAAGACTTCCTTATCCGTCACTTTTTGATAAGTAATTGTGTTTTCGATAAAGTCGTATACGCGATAACAATCCGCACCTTTCAGAAAGCAAGCGCCCTCTTTCGTAGGAATAACGTTGAGCGTTTCAATACCGCGTGAATTCAAATGTTCCGTAACACCGCAAATATTCGCCATAAGACTATCAGGATCGGTAAATACGCGCGTATTCATTTTTTGCATAATGTATCGTTTTTCCGTAGTCGTCACAAGCAGTGTAAGATTGATATGTCCTTCACCGTAAGGACAAATGTCTACCACGTCGCCAATAAGGCAAAATTGTTCCGCTACGCTCTTGTATTCGTTCATATATTCAGACATGTTTCTACTCCTATTTTTTTATTTTTATTATACTATATTATTTTGAAAAATTCAATAGAAATTATTTCATGGTTATTTGGTATTCTTTCGCTGATATAAACTTTGAAATTTTCAAACATTATCGTAAATTGTTTTACAAATAGAATTTAATTTGTTATAATGTAAATATGAACAAATCAACCAAGAAATTTTATATGCATAAAATATCCAATCTTTTGAACGTGCAAAAGATCGTCACGATCCACTATCAAACGCTTGGAAAAAACTATGTTTTTCCCGAAGAACAGCACGATTTTTGGGAAATTAACTATGCGGACAAGGGAAACGTTTTCGTTGGGATAGATGGCGAAAAAATCGAACTTAAACAAGGTGAAATGCTCTTTATTAAACCCAATCAACCGCATTTTATGGAAAGCGGAGACAAGGAACCGCACGTATTTATTATTTCCTTTGCTTGTCGTTCGGAATCGATGAACTTTTTCTCGGAAAAGAAATATGCTGTGCCTGAAAATTACCGCTACTTACTGCAAAATATTATGTCAGAGGCGGAAGACACGTTTGATTTGCCTGAATTCGACCCGAACTTAAATGCATTAAAACTGCGTGAAAGCCCCAATCTTGGCGGCGAACAAATTATTAAAAATTCGCTTGAAACGCTACTTATTTATTTGTTGCGCACTGCGCAAAATCGTGCGCACACGCAAGAATTCTTTGTTTCCAAAATTGCGGACTCTTCCGAACTTGAAGATGAAATCGTGCGCATTCTTACCTCAAAAATTTACGGCAAGTTCACGCTTGCGGATTTGAGCAACGAACTCCACTATGGCACGACAAGACTTTGCACCTTTTTCAAAGAAAAAACAGGCAAGAGTATTTATCAAACTTATTTGAAATTGAAGATTGACGAGGCGAAACGCCTTATTCGTAAACAAAAAAATTTCTCGGAAATTACGGATATGCTTTGTTTTGACTCTATTTCCACTTTTGCATTTGTATTCAAAAAACACGTAGGCATGACGCCGAGTGAATATCGAAACAGTATAAAATAAAAAGAAACGAAGCGTTTCGCTTCGTTTCTTTTTATTTCACTGTTATAATCGTACCATTTTCAATATTCAAAATAGAATCGGCAATTTCTAATGCTGCAGGTCTATGCGTCACAATAAGACACGTTCGATTGTTGAGTTCCTTCAAATTTTTTAATAATGCGCCTTCCGTTTCGGTATCCAATGCGCTCGTTGCTTCGTCTAAAAGTAAAATTGGACGATTGGATAATATTGCTCTGGCGACAGCTAAGCGCTGTCTTTGCCCTTCGGATAAACCGCTGCCCGTTTCCAACAAAACGGTATCTAATCCATCGGGTAAATCGTATACGAAATCCGCACAAGCAACGTTGAGGGCATTTTTTATTTTTTCTTCGTCAAGCGTTTCCTCGTTAAAGAAAACTAAATTCTCTCGAATTGTACCCGAGAACAAGAAATTTCCTTGCGGAACGTAGGCAAAAAGTTCTCTATATTTTTCCGTGAGATCTTTATCGCTGTCTTTATAAACAAGCGAAATTTCCCCTGAATTTTGACGAAAAACACGCAATAAAAGCTTAAATAACGTACTTTTACCTGAGCCCGATGCTCCCGTCAAACAAACAATTTTTCCTTTTTCAAGCAAGGCGGAGGCGTTTTCTAATACTGTTTCTCTACCATAAGTAAAGCCGACGTTTTCAAAGCGAATTGCGGATAAATTTTCGTACTGCAAATCCACTACTTCTGCCGATGTATTTTCTTGATCAAGATTGCTGATTTCCAACAAGCGCTCGCTGCTTGCAAGTCGTGCATAATAGGCAGGTGCAAGCGAGGAAAAGCCTGAAAGCGGCTGTTGAAATTGCATCAAAAGAAGAATAACGGAAAGTATTGCTCCGTAATCGTCCATCTTGCCGTTTAATACGCTTACACTACACCAAACAACGGCAAAAATTAAACCAAAATTGCTTAAGAGATTGAAAAATCCATTCATTAATGAGCGCAAAACGTTTCGTTTCATGCGTTTATCAAAATATACGTTCGTTAACGATTGTGATTTATCGGTGTATTTCCCTTCTGCACTATACGCCTTAACGGTCATAATTGCGCCCAAACCTTCTTGCATAAAGGAACGTACTCTTCCATCGCTTTCCATTACTTCTTTATGCCTTTGCTTGAGCTGTTTTCTAAAAAGGGCAAATAAACCACAAAAAATACCGCCGCAAACGATATAAATAAGTGTAAACCAAGGATCGATCGTAAGCAACGCGACGATTGCCCCAAAGGTTTGGGCAACCATACCTGCGATTGCAGGCATCAATCCTGCCGTCGTCACGCTGATTTCTGAAATATCGGAAGTGAGACGATTCATAAGCTCGCCGCTATGATATTCGTTAATTTTTGCGTAATCAGCACTCAAAATTGCGGAAAAGGTTTTTACGCGCAATGCAGAGAATATTTTTGCTCTTAATTTTTCGGTTAAATAGCCCGTCCAAGTCTTTAATGCGATTCTAAAAAGCAAAAGCCCGAGCAAACAACCCGAAAAAATCCAAAGCCGTGTGGCTTGCTGATTGGTTGCACTATTAATAAGATAACGCACCATGTACGCAAATGCCAAAGAAAATACGGTAGAAAGCACCGTTAAAATAGTCAAAAAAACGATAAATGCAGCATACGGGCGTATCTCGTTTTTTAACCATACTTTTCCTTGATTCATTTGCTTGATTTTTTTCATAATACTATCCTATCGTTATTTTTGTTTGCGTGGAAAGAAAAATCTAAATATTTTTGCGCAAAATCGTCTAATCTTACATTTCGTAAGAACGAAAACTCGGCGTATTTTATAGGTCTTTAAGCGTTTATTCGCATAAGCGATATATTTTTCATCCGTACACAAAACGTGCTTTCCCTTGCGAAAAAACTCTGTTAAAACGCCAATTACCGCTTCCTCGGGTACGTTTTCGTCGGAATAACAGTTATCACCGCGAATGATATAGCCTGTATCCGTTGGTTCTAATACTCGGTGTAAAATATAGGCAGTCCCACGTTTATAAAGCGCAACGTCTAAACGTTTTAACTTTTCCGTTTTTGGGCGCACGACAATGGTATCTCGCCGATTTTTAAGCATAGGTAACATACTTACGCCTACTGTCGGACCGATATATACGCCCTTTTCTAAAAGCACGTCTTCAATTTTGAGTTTTTCAACGTCGCTCATTCGGCAAACCCGTTTCTCGTCAATATTTCCACGAATCTTTCTACGTCGGTGCGTGCTTTTTCGTCCGCAACTTCGTATTCCGAGCAAAGTGCCTCTACACCATCGTCAACGGAATGTTCTTCCGTATAAAAACGCCATAAAAATGCGCCTGTCGAATTCAAATTAATCATTCCATGGAATTCTTTGCTCATTTTTCCTACGGGTACGACTACCGTTTCACCGCCGACTTCTCTTAAAACAAACCCCTTTTTAATTTGCATAATTATTTCTCCGCGTAATTTTTCCCTGTTAAAGCCTCGAAAGATTTTTGTACAGCTTCTTCTGATATATCGCATTTTAATAAATAGGCAGGTATCATTTCAATAAGCTTGTCCGCCAATTCTAACGTTGCGATTGCGCCCTCTTCCGTATCAGGGATTAAAAGCTGTGCAAATAAGCGACTTGTCACTTCCTTATTCGTCAATTTAGTAATGGAATTTTCTTTGGCTTGCTCTAAAAAGCAAAGTCCGCAAAGGGGCGCTTTTGTTTTCTCGCCCCACCCTTCTTTTCCTTGCCAGGGCGTGCCAAAGGCAATAAATTTCTCTTCCGTACTTGCCAAAATCGGCTTATCACCATTGACGATTTTCGTATTGGGAATATTTTTTAACCAAAGCTTGGTATGGGTAGATTTGCCCGTACCGCTACGCCCTAAAAATGCGTACGCTTTCCCTTCGTATTCCAAAATAGACGAATGCATTAAAATGCGTCCGAATAAAGGCATTTGCATACAGATACTGCGATAAAGACAAATATTTTCAATGTACCCGTCCGAAAAATTCGGGGAAAGCATTTTCTCTTCCTCAAACTCTTCTTTCGTCACCTCCGCCGTAATATCTACGGGCGAGGACTGATCCTCGGAAAGGTACTTATAACAAAATTTATCCGTGTATGCGTATTGATTTTTGATTAGAACACGAAGTCCTGCAAGCTCGTATACCATAAACTAAAAATTAATAACTACTTGTCCACTCCCCATCGGGATCGTCAGGATTGCTGGGGCGATTGCTGTTAGGGGGTTCTTTAATCGTTTCCGTCACGCAATCCGAACACCCAGCAAATGCAAATGCGACGACAAAAGTCAACGCCATGCAAAGGGATAAAAGTGCTCTTTTCAATTTCATATCTAACTCCTTACACGCGTACGTCGCCCTTTTCACCAAGGAGCGTAGCATGCTTTTCTAAAATGGGATCGATTTCATTGGCGATAAATTCAACCGTTTGCGAGGGAGCTCTACCGATAAATTTACTTGCATCCAAAATTTCGTCAATCTTATCCCAAACGGGGCGGAACATTTCGTCCGCTTTGATTAAATCGATCAAATTATTGTCTTTTCCTTCCACTTTCACGTTTTTACCTGCTTCCATGGAAAGCTGACGGATTCTTTCGTGGAGTTCCTGTCTATCTCCACCTGCTTTTACACAACCCATCATAATATTTTCCGTTGCCATAAACGGTAATTCCGCACGAATATGTTTCGCAATAACCTTTTCATAGACAACAAGGTTTTCCGCAACGTTCATATAAATATTCAAAATTGCGTCTACCGACAAGAAGGCTTGTGCGTTTACGATACGGCGGTTTGCGGAATCGTCTAACGTTCTTTCAAACCATTGCGTTGATGCAGTCAACGCACTATTCATCGGCAAGGAAATTACGTATCTTGCCAATGCGCCGATACGCTCCGAACGCATAGGATTGCGCTTGTATGCCATCGCCGACGACCCGATTTGGTTCTTTTCAAACGGTTCTTCGATTTCCTTCATATTTTGTAAAATACGGATATCATTCGAGAACTTATACGCACTTTGCGCGATTTGCGAAAGTACGCAAAGGATATTATAATCGAGTTTGCGGGGATACGTTTGACCCGTCACGCCGTATACTTTATCATAACCAAGCTTGGAAACAACTTTTTGTTCAAGGGCTTTAATCTTTTCTTCGTCACCGTTGAAAAGCTCCATAAAGCTTGCTTGCGTACCCGTCGTACCCTTTACCCCGCGAAGCTTGATGTTTTCCTTCGCATTCATAAGGTTTACGTAGTCCATTTCTAAATCTTGCAACCAAAGAGTTGCACGTTTGCCAACCGTCGTGAGTTGCGCAGGCTGTAAATGGGTAAAGCCAAGCGTAGGCACGTCTTTATATTTAAGGGCAAATTTTTTCAGCTTGTCCATAACGTTGACGAGCTTTTTCAAAATAATATCAAGCGCTTCGTCAAGCATAATTGCTTCGGCGTTGCAGTTTACAAAGCAACTGGTAGCCCCAAGATGAATAATGGGTTTCCCCTTTTGCGCGTACTCGCCGTATGCCTTTACGTGCGCCATAACGTCGTGACGGACTTCTCTTTCAAACTTTGCCGCCAATTCATAATCGATTTCGTCGGCGTATTTTTTCAAATCGTCTACTTGCTCTTGCGTGACGTTCAAGCCAAGCTCCATTTCCGATTCCGCAAGCGCAATCCAAAGCTTTCTCCAAAGCTTGAAACGCTTTTCATCGGAAAATGCGTGCTGCATATCTTTGCTTGCATAACGGGTAATAAGCGGGTTAGTATAAATGCTGTTATCAATCATATTTTTCACCTATCTTTATACTTTTTCAGGCTCGGGATATTCAACGCCGAACGTTTCTACCGTGACGGACTTCATCTTTTGCTCTTCGTAGGGCTTATCATACCAATCGGTCTTGACCGAAGCAATTTCGTCGACCGTTTCCATGCCTTCAATCACCTTACCAAACGCCGCGTATTGACCGTCGAGATAATCTGCATCATCGTGCATTACAAAGAATTGTGAGCCTGCTGAATCGGGGTGTTGCGCTCTCGCCATTGAGAGTACGCCACGCACGTGCTCAATATCGTTTTTCGTAAAACCATTGCCTGCGAATTCCCCTTTAATACGATAGCCAGGGCCACCCGTACCACGTCCGTCGGGATCACCGCCTTGAATCATAAAGCCTGCGATTACACGGTGAAAAATAATGCCGTTATAATAACCTTTCTTTACGAGAGAGATAAAGTTATTTACAGTATTCGGCGCTTTTTCGGGATAAAGCTCTGCCTTAAAGGTTTTTCCATTTGTCATTTCAAAAGTTATAATAGGATTGCTCATATTTTTTGCTCCTTAATCTTCGTATTTTTCTACCGCGACATTTGCTTCCGTAAAAAGTTGCAAGGAAAAATCGTCGGGATAACCATTTTTATAAACTACGCGCGTAATACCTGCATTAATAATCATTTTTGCGCATATTACGCAGGGTTGGTGCGTACAATATAAAGTTGCACCGTTGATGTTAATGCCGTATTTAGCGGCTTGGACAATCGCATTTTGTTCTGCGTGTACAGCAAAGCAAAGCTCGTGCTTTGTACCGCTCTCAATATTGAGTACGCGGCGTAAGCATTCCCCTTTTTCCTCGCAGCTTTTAATCCCTGCAGGAGCGCCGTTATAACCTGTTGTCATAACGCGCTTATCTTTTACGATGACTGCCCCAACGTGGCGGTTTTGCTGATAACAGCTCGACCAATTCGCCACCGTTTCCGTAAGCTCCATAAAACGTTTGTCCCATTTGCCCATCGCCATAAAAATTGCTCCTTATATTATAAATAATATAACAGCATAATTATAGCACGATTTTTTGTAAAAATCAATCCTTTATAAAATATTTTCGGGCGTGAACGCAACTTTTTGGAAAAAATTATAAGAAAATATTCCCTTTTTTGTTTTTTTCTGTTTGACAATGCGCACAAATCGTTTATAATATATACGTATAAAATATTTATGGACAACGTCCAAATTTGGAGGATATTATGAATATTAAACCCTTATTCGACAAAGTCGTTGTGGAAAGCGTGACTGTTGAAGAAAAAACCAAGAGCGGTTTTTTCCTTCCCTCTTCGGCACAAGAAAAGCCCCAAACCTGCCTTGTAGTGGCAGTTGGCCCTGGTGGCATCATTGATGGCAAAGAAATCGTTATGCAAGTAAAACCTGGCGACAAAGTGCTTTGCTCGAATTATGCAGGCTCGAATTTCAAAGTTGACGGCAAAGAATTTACAATTTTGAAACAAAGCGATATTCTTGCTATCGTAGAAGACTAATACTTAAATAAGGAGATATAGAAAATGGCAAAACAAATTAAATACGGCGAAGACGCCAGAAAAGCTTTAGAAGCAGGCGTAAACGTACTCGCTGATACCGTAAAAATCACGCTTGGTCCTAAAGGCAGAAACGTAGTGCTTGATAAGAAATTCGGCGCTCCCCTTATTACCAACGACGGCGTGACGATTGCAAAAGAAATTGAACTTAACGATCCGTTTGAAAATATGGGCGCACAGCTTGTAAAAGAAGTATCGACCAAGACCAACGACGTAGCTGGCGACGGTACGACGACGGCGGTTGTTTTGGCGCAAGCAATCGTTCGTGAAGGCTTGAAAAACCTTGCAGCAGGCGCAAACCCTATCATTTTGAAGGAAGGTATTAAAAAGGCGGTTGATACGACCGTAGCGCACTTGAAAGGTATTTCGAAAGCGGTTGAGAGCAACAAGGCGATCGAACAAACCGCTTCCATTTCCGCAGGTAACCCCGAAGTGGGCGCTTTGATTGCAAAAGCAATGGAAATCGTTGGTAAGGACGGCGTTATCACCGTAGAAGAAGGTAAATCGATGAACACCGAGCTTTCTACCGTAGAAGGTATGCAGTTTGACCGTGGTTATGCTTCGGCTTACATGGTGACGAATACCGACAAGATGGAAGCTGTTTTAGAAAACCCCTACATCTTGATTACCGATAAGAAAATTTCTTCCCTGCAAGAAATCTTACCCGTCATCGAACCCCTTGCACAACAAGGCGCAAAGCTTTTGATTATTGCGGAAGACGTAGAAGGCGATGCATTGGCTGCCCTTATCGTCAACAAACTCAAAGGCGTATTCAATTCCGTTGCTGTAAAAGCGCCGGGCTTTGGCGATAGAAGAAAAGAAATGCTTCGCGACATCGCAATCCTTACGGGTGGCGAAGTAATTTCCGCAGATTTGGGTATTGAATTTAAGGACGTCACCTTGAACATGCTCGGTAGAGCTTCCACCGTTCGCGTTGACAAAGAAAATACGACGATTGTTGGCGGCGCAGGCGACGCGCAAGACATTAAAGCGCGTATCGCTTCCATTAAATCGCAAATCTTGGAAACGAAGTCCGATTACGATAGAGAAAAATTGCAAGAACGTCTTGCAAAACTCGCTGGCGGTGTAGCAGTAATTAGCGTTGGCGCGGCTACCGAAGTCGAAATGAAAGAAAAGAAACTCCGTATTGACGATGCACTTGCTGCAACTCGTGCGGCTGTGGAAGAAGGCTACGTACCTGGCGGCGGTAGCGCTCTTCTCTCGGCTGTACCTGCGGTGAAGAAACTTGTTGCAAGCCTTAATGGCGACGAAAAAACGGGCGCTTCTATTGTATTAAAGGCGTTGGAAGAACCGATTAGACAAATCGCGAAAAACGCTGGCTTGGACGGCTCCGTTATCGTTGATAAAGTACTTTCCTCGAAGAAGGCAAACTATGGTTTTGATGCATTGAACAATAAATATTGCGATATGGTTGAATGTGGTATTATCGATCCGACGAAGGTCACCCGTTCCGTGCTTCAAAATGCAGCATCCGTTGCTTCTACTCTTCTTACGACGGAAAGTATCGTAACAGATATTCCTACTCCTCCTGCACCTGCAATGCCTGCCGGTGATATGGGTGGTATGTATTAATTTGACAACAAAATGATAAAAGCGACTGCAAGATGCAGTCGCTTTTTTAGTTATATTGATTATCCCATATTTTCTAAAATCAATTTATCGGCGATTAAAGCAATAAATTCGCTATTCGTAGGTTTTTCCACGCCCAAATATACACGCGTGCCAAAAATAGCGTTTATCGCGTCGATTCTACCGCGATTCCATGCTACTTCTATGGCGTGGCGGATCGCCCTCTCTACCTTGCTTGACGTAGTAGAAAATTTCTTTGCGATCGTTGGATACAATTCTTTCGTCACGCTATTGATTATATAAGGTCGCTCCACCGTCATTTTAATTCCTTCACGTAAGTACCCATATCCTTTAATATGCGGCGGAATCCCAATCGAGATAAAGATTTCGCTGATCTTTTCTTCCGTTGTCGCAGGTTTTTTTCTCGCAATCGCTATTTCTCTATTTTCACTTACCTTATTTCGCATAAGTTCACGAATACGTTCAAGCGCAGTGGTAATCGAAAAAGGTTTTACTAAATAGTAGCAAGCTCCTTCCGAAAGCGCTCGTTCAATCAACTCGTCGTTCGCAACTCCCATTGCTACAATCTTTGCATCCGCCCACGTCTTTTTAATGGTGCGAATGACACCGCAGCCGTCCGTTCCCTTCAAAAACATACCTACCACAACTAAATCGGGTTTAAGCCTTAAAATTTCCTTTACCCCATTGTCCCCATCATCTCCCGCATATAAAAGGTTGAAATCCTTATTTTCGGAAAACGCATCCTGCAATTGCGCTAAAACCGCGCTGTTTGATTCCAAAATAATGACCGAATTTGCACGCATTATTTTTTACCTCCAATTTTGTTTTTTATTTTCGACTTTCTTTTAATCGTGCTCTCATTATACTACATATAATTTAAGATTGCAAGTAATATTTTACAAAAATCATAAATATTTTTCAATTAATTTAGAATATTTTACAAAATTATTAAATAATCGGTGTCGAAATATGTCGAACGCATAAAAAACGAGCCAAATCGCAAGATGCGTTGACTCGTTTTCTTATATTATTAAAGGGATTATGCGTGCGTTTCGTCAATATATTCGTCGTAGGTGACTTGACGGTCGTACGTCTTTTTATCGTTGATTTCGATGATGCGGTTTGCAACGGTGTTCAACAATTCTTGGTCGTGCGAGGTCAAAAGCATACAGCCTTTATAATTGCTTAAACCATTATTTAACGCCGTAATGGATTCCAAATCAAGATGGTTCGTCGGTTCGTCAAAGATAAGGAAATTGCTTCCTTCCAACATCATTTTTGCAAGCATACAGCGTACTTTTTCGCCACC
>JAZORL010000186.1:0-11801 GCA_045656625.1 Candidatus Scatosoma sp.
CCCGTCAACGCATTGACAAGCGCATGGCGAATCTTCGTCAATTCTACCATTGTGATATCGCATTCCGAGAATTGATCAAGGTTCATACGCTCCTCGATAATTTTACGAATAACCTTTTCAACCGCCTCGGGCGTGCGCGCATTCGCCGCGCGTACCGCCGCTTCCGACGCGTCCGCTATCATGACGATTGCCGCTATCTTCGTTTGCGGTTTCGGGCCAAGGTAGGAGAAATCTTCAATATTCAACTCCGCGTCCGTCAATTTCAACGCCTTTGCGTAGAAATACCGAATGGGCATTGTGCCGTGGTGTTGCAAGGCTACGTCCGCTAAAAATTCGGGCAAATGATGATTGCGAATCAACGTATAGCCGTCTTTCGCGTGCGAACGGATAATGTCCGCGGAAAGTTCGGGGGAGAGTTCGTCGTGCAAGTTATACCCCGATTGATTTTCGGTGAAGTGTTCGGGGTTGTGCAATTTCCCGACGTCGTGGTAAAGCGCCGCCGCGCGGGCGTAGTCGGCATTCTCCCCGATTGCCGCCGCGCACGCTTCGGAAAGCTGCGCAACCATTGTCGAGTGGTTATACGTACCGGGCGCTTCTTCTTTGAGTTTCTTTAAAATTTTCGCGTCCGTGCTAGTCAATTCACGAAGTCTAAATACCGTCAAACGGTTGAAAATCCCTTCGAATAAAGGCAAAATTGCCAGGAAGATGACGGTGGACATAACGCCGCCGAAAAAGCCGTGGCCCATTTTGGTTAAAATATCCAACAGAACCGATCTCGTACCGATTGCCGCAGGGTCTGCCAGCTTGGAAATTTCCAAGAGGAAAATAATCAAATCGATAGGGATAACGATAAACATACCGATAAGTACAACGGAAAAACGGGTTTTGGTTTGGCTGCAAATAAAGATTGCGAACATACCTGCCGAGAAAGAAATAACGAGGGAAGAATAATAATCCTTTACACCCTGTATAAT
This sequence comes from Candidatus Scatosoma sp., assembly GCA_045656625.1. GTDB lineage: Bacteria > Bacillota > Clostridia > Christensenellales > Borkfalkiaceae > Scatosoma. The sequence continues at coordinate 975 of JAZORL010000186.1, forward strand.
CTTTTCCGAATCCGTCGCAATAGAGGTAAGCGTTTCCGTACCCGTAAAGGTATCTACGATAAACATCAAAAGAGAGCTGACGACCGTCATAAAGATTGCGTCTTTACGCCCTACCAACACGTATATGAGCAACGAAACGAGGGCTACGGGGCGCGAGTATAATCTACCGTCTTGGTTACCCCCCTGTCCGCCGATAAACCAAGCAAACAGGAAATATACGTCCAACACGATAAACAGCAACGAGATGTTTTTCCCGTTTGCAATCATGTCCTTGTCCTCGAACAGGAAATAGAAATACATAATCGCCACTATCAAAAATATGCTGAACAAGGCGTAGAGATAATCCGCGCCATGCGCTTTCATATACGCTTGAATATTTGAAAATTTATCATAGAGCAACACCGCCGCCGCTATACCGATAAAAATGATAAAGTGCAGCAAAAAGAAGAGTATGCTCTTGCACCATTCTTTTTTCGTCCAAGCCCTTTCAAATTTCTTAATCATCTTTCGTTATTCTCCTTCCGCAGGCACTTCGCTGGGTTTGCCTTTTTTCTTTTCCAGCTCCCGTTCCGCGGTTTTTTCGCTATCTTTTTCGTACGCGCGGATAATGCGCATCACCAGCGGGTGTCTTACGACGTCTTTTGCCGTCAAACGGCATACCGCAATCCCTTCTACGTCCTCTAAAATCTTGGTCGAGTGAACCAAACCGCTTGCCTTGCCGTCCAAGTCGATTTGCGTTACGTCCCCCGTTACCACCATCTTACTGCCCTCGCCCATACGGGTAAGGAACATCTTCATTTGTTCTTTCGTCGTGTTTTGCGCTTCGTCCAAAATAATGAACGCGTTGGAAAGGGTTCTGCCGCGCATGTACGCCAAGGGCGCCACCTCGATTGCCCCGCGCTCCATCAATTTCCCGTACGTTTCCAAGCCCAAAAGCTCTTGCAAGGCGTCGTATAAAGGACGAAGATAGGGGTCAACCTTGGTCTGTAAATCCCCTGGCAAAAACCCAAGCTTTTCCCCTGCTTCTACCGCAGGACGGGTCAAGATAATCTTTTCCACCTGCCTGCTCTTAAACGCGGATACCGCCATACAAACGGCGAGGTAGGTTTTGCCCGTACCCGCAGGCCCGACGCCGAATACCACCGTGTTTTTCTTGATGGCTTCCACGTATGCTTTCTGCCCGACCGTCTTGCATTTGATTTGCTTGCCCTTGGACGTGACCGCAATCACGCCGCCGCAAAGGCAGGCAATTTCCCCTGCGCGGCCTTCGCGTGCCAGCTCGATGCAGTACGCCATTCTGCCCTTGTCCACACTCTCGCCGTTTTCCGCAAGCGTGAGCAAGGACGAAAGCACCTGCGCCGCAAGGCGCACGTTTTCCGATTCCCCTTGCAGGCAGATTTTTACCCCGTCTACGTACGGAATCACGTCCAACTCCCGAGCCAGGAAGTTTAAGTTTTCGTCGAACGCGCCCAGCACCTTCGACAGTTTTTCAATTGACCCAAAATCAATCGCACGTTTTTCGTTTGCCAACTTTTTCTCCCCTGCGCGCCCCATCGCCTGCATTATGCGCCCACCGACGAGCCCACGCAGACGCCTTTGCGCGCGTATAGAATAACGGGCTTTCAGCCCGTGCCTTTCGGCTTTTTTAATCTTGTCCTTCGCCCTTCCCTGCTTCGTCTTCCGTCGGCGCAAACGGCGAACAGCGAACTTCCACCACGAGCGTCGAGCCCACCTTTTTGACGCTGCAAAAGCTCACCCCGTGAAGGCGCAACACGTCCGCGGTAATCAAGTCCGTTTTATCCACAGGATAAACGGCGTAGCTTTTCACACCGTGGCTTTGTAAAATTTGTTCCACCTGCGCTCGGTATCCCGTTTCCCCGACGAGCTCCGTCCGCAAAACGAGCTTATCGGAAAAGACCGTCGCAAGCAAAAACACCCCGCAGCCGACGAACAAACCCATTCGGTTTCTAACCGAATTCCACACTTTTCCCCACCCAAACAGGGGCAAAAGCTGGACGGTATAGGGCGCATACCTACTCTCATTATAGCACATCTTTGGATAAATTGCAAAAATTTTTTCCACGTCTTTGGCATCAACTGTGCAAATTATTTGATTTTTTTCGATTTTTTTGGCTTTTTTTACGAAAATTCCTTCCCTATGCAGGCGATTTAATGCCCGATAGGGCATGATCCCTTCGATGAGCACCCGATTTTTCACTCTACGCCCCCATCCAAGACGGAAAGGGAGCGCGGCTTCCCCACGATGCACAAATCCCCGTCCAAATACTTGGCAATCGAGAGTTCTTCCCCTTCCACCGCAACCAAACAATGGGGAAAGCAAACCACCACCTTTTCAGGGGAGAAATCCCCCAGTGCCTTCACCCCTTCCAAGTAGACCGCCCGCATCGGCAAAAACAGCGCTCTTGCCCCTGCAAACGCCGAAAAACCTTCGCTTTGTGCAATCTCGTCGTACAGCCGCATTCCTTCCCCCCGAATTGGTTTTTGTTTAGTATATGCGTCGGAATAAAAAAGTATGAAAAAAGGGGGCAAATATACGTTCATCGCATACCTGCCCCCTACTTTTTACTAAAAAACGAGTGCTACAAAAAATCATTTTTCCTATTGACATTCCGCCCCTTTCGTGCTATAATTAGGTCGTATACACGATATACGCAATTTCTATAAGGAGAAGATGTTATGAAAAAACGCACAAAACTACTCACCGCACTGCTTGCGGGAGCTATGTTCAGCTGCTCCATCGCGCTCGTGGGCTGTCAAGGCGGCGGCAACGATACTGGCTCGTCCACCCCCGAAGAATCGGCAAAGACCTTCGACGAAGCTACGGGGCTCAATTTTGAGCTGAGCGACAACGGACTTTATTATATCGTTATACAAAGCCCGAACTGCAATTTGGATTTGGAAATCCCTGCCAAGTTTAACGAGCTGCCCGTCCGTGAGATTGCAGACGGCGCATTCCAAAGCTCGAACATCACGAGCCTTACGCTCCCTGACTCCATTGACGTGATTGGCAGAGCCGCTTTTGCTTCGTGCAATTCCTTAAAGAGCGCGGTGATTTCCGACACCGTGGATATTATTGAAGACCAAGCGTTCTGTGGGGCTGGTTTGGAAAGCATCACCATCGGCAGAAACGTACAAGTGATCGGCGATGCTGCGTTTAGCGGTTGCTCCAACTTGGAAACGGTCACCCTTCCCGACAGCGTGACTTCGCTTGGGGAAGAAGCTTTCCACGGCTGTCCCAGCCTGTCCAGCGTCGTTCTTGGAAACGGCTTGGAAACCATCGAAAGACTCGCCTTTGCAAACTGTCCATCTCTGTTGAGCATTACCATCGGCTCGGGCGTGAAGCGCATTGAAGAAAAAGCGTTTGACGCAGTAAAGGGCATTTTGGATGCTATCCATATCGTTGACCTTGCCTCTTGGTGCGCAATCGACGGCCTTAAAGAGATCATGGATGCCTTCCCCGCTAAGGCGCTTTACTTAAACGACGAAGAAATCATTCAGTTGGAAATTCCAGACGGCGTGACGGAAATCAAGGAATACGCCTTCCACAACTGCGGATACATCACTTGGGCGACCATTCCCAGCAGCGTGGAAAGAATCGGCGAATACGCGTTTACCGAATGTTTTGAACTGGACGGAACGGTGAAAAACTCGCTTGTCTATCTTGGCAACGACGCAGAGCCCTATTTGTATTTGCTCGGCGCGGACTCTAAGGAAGTCACCGAAAACGTTGTTATCCAAAACGATTGTAGACTTGCCAGCCCGCAGGCTTTTGAAGGGTGCAAAGATTTGGTGACCAGAAACGAAGGAAGCATGAAATACATCGGAAGCGGAAACAACCCCTATATGTACTTGGTGGGCGCTGTTTCGCAATACATAGAAAGAGGTTCTATCCACGAAAATTGCAAGTTCATGGGCGAAAAAGCCTTCCAGTATTGCTCCAATCTGGAAAGCATGGTCGTGCCCGAAGGCATCGAATTGATTCCCAACCGCGCATTCCAGTCCTGTTCCGCTTTGAAATCGCTCACCCTGCATACGAACGCATGGTACATCGGTGAATCCGCATTCGACGGATGTCAAGCGTTGACGGCGCTTGCCATTCCCGAAAAGGTGACGAAGATTTCCCCTTATATGCTCTCAACCTGCAAGGCTTTGACGAGCTTGACCATTCACGAAGGCATCACGGGCATCGGGCGTGCGGCATTCCAAGGCTGCCCCTTCACTTCTATCACTCTGCCCCGCAGCATTACTTATGTCGATTCCAGCGCTTTCTCTAACTGCAAGACGTTGGCAACGCTGAACTTTGAAGGCACGATGGCGGAATGGGAAAGCATCAGCAAAGATTCTTACTGGAAGGACTCTTCAACGCCGCTCACAATCATTTGCTCCGACGGCACTATCGAATAATTGAATATCTAAAACCAAAAGGCTTGCGGAGTTCTCACTCCACAAGCCTTTTTTATTTAACCCTTTCACACAAATGGATTAAAGGAAGCCTGATCTTGCAAGGCAAAGGAAAAACGCTTGCTTGCGACTTCTATCTCTTGCAAGGATACGTCCCCGATTCCACTTGAATAGCGCAGGTATTTCAACACGTTCAAAAACAACGCACGAAACGGTATAGAATTACATTCATCGCGCACCTGCCTATATCTTTTTTGAATTCCTTCCGACTTTTTTCCTTGCGGTAGAGAAAGAAAACTTGGATTAAACAGCAAATAGATAAAGCGGATATTCTTCGCGTTTGGCGCGCGCAACCAGTCGGCGGCAATCCCCAAAAGGTGGCAAACCATTTGCTTTACGTCAAAATATACAATCCTTTTTTCTTGCGCGTAGACAACCGTCCGCATCGTACCGTTCCCAAGGGGAGTATTCTCCCAACGCATTCCAAAATCGGCGGCGGTCAAATATTCGTATAGCGGCGCGTATTTTACACTGGGCGCAACCGCTTTTCCATCATACGGCTCGTGGCATTTTGCTTCCACAAACACGCGCGCATCCGCCGTTTCCGCATAGCCGTCCAAATTCGCTTTGCCAACCCCGATTGTCGTAGGGAACTGTCGTTCAAAAGAAAATCCGTCCATTTCTCTTGCAAGCAGGTATAGCATACGGCTAGACGAGCCGTAGCAAGCCATCTTCGGGGGCGCTTTGGATGCTTTCAGCCCCAGCTCGTTGCCGTCGCCGCTCGCAAACGCCGCATACGCCGCAGGGTAGCGCTCTTGCATCTCTTGCAAAAACGCCGACCATTCTTCCTTGTCCATATACCGCTCGTAAAAGCGTTCCCCTAAAACAAAGCCGCCATCAAGCGTACCTTTTTCCTTCCATTTTATCGCCAAGTCGAGCGCTGTTTTCATGTCGTCACCCCTTTGCGATTATTATAACCCATTCGTATAAAATGTCAATAGAAAAAAGAGTTTTTGTTTGGTTCATTGATATTTTTGCCAAGCTTCGTTTGTTTTTCGCGGTTTTTATTCCTTTCAAATGCTTTGCGATTCTTTTTTCTTCACAAACCTTTTCCAAAGTATCGGAATCACGTAGAATGCGTTGACCCATACGCACAGGAACAGCGTGTATACAATCACGTACGCAACGCTCCCTAAGCCCAAAATTTCCTTCACTTCATTCCCTGCAATCGGCAGGAAATACAGCGGATCGCTGGAAAGATCCAGCGCCAGCTCCAACACCCCGTAGGCAAATACCACGGCAAGCATAACGAGCTCCTTCAAAAAGCCCTTGCAGAAGGTTTCCCGCTTGTAGCGGAAGTCCCCGACCTTCAAGGTGAGAACGCTCACCGAGCTTATCAGCAACAGCGCGTGCGTCGAAATCGAATACAGGTTTTCGAACAAAATGTGACGATGGGTGAAGCCTGCCGACGGGTAAGCAAAGTAAATCACCGAGCAAAGCAATGCGTTGATTGACGCAAAGTTCCACAGCGTTTTCTTGTTAAACGCCCCTGCAAGAATCATCAGCCAGCAGGAAATCGCGCACCACGGTCTGGGCAATAAAACGTATAAAAACGTGTGGAAGTCGACAATCTCGCCCTTGGCGATATTGATAATGCGCCGCGCAAGCTCGAAAAACAAAATACACAGCGTAAGGATTCTCAACACGTTGTTGCGAGTGCGTTCGCTTTTCTTTCTAAACAGAAACGTCAGCGCCAAAATAATACCTATACACAAACACAGCGTGAATATATGCGGAAACTTCCATTGTCCACTATACTCGTCGCCTGCTGGATGAATGCTAAAAAGCCAATCACGAAAGCTCATATTTTACCCCCTTTGTACACTTCTTTTAATTTGTCCTGCCCTTGCGAAAATCATACCCGCCAAGCTAACAGCCACAACCAACCAAAGGAAATCCGCACCCAAACGGCATTGCTTTGCCGCCATACTGTGCGCCTTTCCTTATGCATCATTATAACTCCGATATTCCATATTGTCAAGTATTTTTATTATATTTGTCATATTAAATAGTGACACTATGTAGAACGAAAAGCAAAAACCCGCCCCTCAGGCGGTTTTTTCTATTACCATCAAAACGTTGTTTTAAGCACGGCTTTCGTCGATTTTTCTAAATTCAGCATCCATAATTTCGCGTTCTTCAAAGTCCTTGATTAAGGCTTTGAGCTTTGCCTTCGCATTGCCCTTTCCAAAGCACTCCATAGCAAGCATCATCACTTCATACGCTTTTGGATGCTTATAAAACTTTTTCCCGATGAACGCAGACATGCCCCCTTTGAATTCTTTATATCTTATCTTTTTTTCAACTTCATATTGCGTATAATACGCTTTTAAAACGGTGAGAATTTCCTGCCAGTCTTCTCTACTCAAAATTCCCAAGCCATCATAATAATCCATCCCCAGGTTATAGATAAAATAAATCAATTCTTTGTACGTATAATCAAGCACTACTTCCCCTGGATGTACGTAGAACTTTTTACAGAAATTTACTCGCCCCATCTTCTTACTCCCCAGTTTTCACAGCTATATATTCTATGATTGCCTGCAAATCCTTCTCGCGATGAATGTACGTAAACGTACTACACAGCTCTTCCTGAATTTGCTTTACAAACGCAGCATCTTTCCACAAGGCAAGCGGAGCGCAATCCAGCACCTTTTTGTAGCCGATGATATAATCTGCTTCATAAAAATCTTGCTGACGCGGCACTTGATAAATGCCGTTCATAATAACTTCGCTTGTTTTTAATTCGTCGGGAACAAATTCTAACGCCGTAATGTCCGCGCAAACCACGTTGTGCAAAAACATAAACTTCGTATCGTACCATGCGTGCTTCGGAACTTTTTCCAAGACGTAGGGAACCATCATATAGTTATGCACCGCCCGAAGATTTTCAATCACCGCACAAATGATTAACATATTATCATAGAACTTTTCCGAAAGGAACTCGTCTAAAATCCAAAAATCGCTTTTGTAGCCAAAATAGGGCAATACTTCGTATACAAAACGACCGTCTTCCCACAACGGATGATGGAAATCCGTCCTATTTTTGCCGATTTGCTCCAAAAGTTTCTCTTCAAAATCTGCAATTTCTTCTGCCGTAAATCTATCCTGATACCCCATTGTTTCTTTCCTGTCCATTTTCTCGATTGTAGAACGCTAAAAAGCGTTCTTCGTTCTTCAAAGCCCTTCCGTTCTGATTGCTACGGTAAACAACAAATTGTCGAGATATATCTCTTCGCCTGTTGCAGGATTGATAATCTTATGCGTATCCATTGTATAGTAAATTGCTTCCAGATTTTCCTTCGTAGCCCTATGATAATCATCCAGGAATAAAATAAAATCCCCGCGATCCTTATACTGGATTAAGGCATCGAATATCAGCTGTTTTGCAATCGAAACAGGGTCTTCCGCTTTTTGCGGACGAAGAATTCCCCCTGCATCTTCCACGTATACGGTAGTGACGTCACGGCTCAAATTATACGGAGCAAGTAAAATCCCATTGTCTTCCGCCCACTGCTTTGTAATGGACGTTTTACCGCTTCCAGTCAAACCGCTAATCAATACGTTCGGCCACCGATCAAGAATTGCATGTATTTCCCTCGCGGTTTTTATCGTAAATAAAGCATCATCCAGCATACTCTCGATTCTCGACATCTTATATTCTCCTTAAAACGCAAATCTTATATAGGATTATAGCACAAACCCCGTCCGTCTGTCAATCCCCCTATCCGCAACTTCCCTTCTTTGCTTGCAACAACGTAAAGCGAACCTTATTCTTCTTTTCCCGATCCCATTCCGCCATAAGTCGAGCATTATTGCTTACGTATTGTTTTTCTTTCATAATGCTCTCCTTTCACAATTTCTTTTTACTATTATATTACAATTCCCGTAAAATTTCAAGTGTTTGCCTATTTCCACAACAGCAACTGTCTTTTTATAGTCGTTTTCAAAATAGAGTTTCAGCGCGCCGATAAGCATGTTTCGCCTTGTCTTCCATTTTACGTTCAGCCACGTATCGTATAGCTCGTCAAAGAGTTTCCGTAGTGGCATTTTATGTGTTTTATTTGGCTTATCCTGCGGATTTTGAGGAGCGATGGATATTTTCCTCAACCGCTTGATTTCCAACGGATTCCGGCGAGTTTTCCGTGATATTTTCTTCGATTGGCGGATGCTCGCTTTCTTCTATTTCATCTGTTTTCACCTCCTTTGGCGCAACCGCCTGTTTTGCGTTGGCAAAGACCGAATCGTCCACTTCGACTTCTTTGTCAACGTACTTTCTTCTGCGTTTTTTCCTGAATGACGGCGGTGGATCTCTTTGGAACAGATTATGCCCGCCGTCGTTGATTAGTTTGCCGTGAAGAAGCATATCTTCTGGCATTTCATCGAAACTATGATTATAGTACATCTTCGTATACCTCCTTTCATAAAATTTTTTATTTATTCTAAACGCTTTGCCGACTTGGACGCGCCGACTTACGTTTTAAAACCGAAATTATTATAACAACTCTTTTTTAAGCCGTCTACGACAGATTTTGTCTTAGATAGTTTTTGGCGTATCGCCCCTATTTGTAAATAATTTTTGAGGCAAATTTTCTACCACAAGAAAGACTGGTTTTTTACGAGTCCCCTCACTTATTATTTAGGATGACCTTTGTCATAATCCTGCCATAACCACGTCGTAATTCTGTCATAATGGCATAAAAAAACACCTGCCGCTTTTCACACGACAAGTGTCCTTTCTTTTTTATGTTATTCTATTATGCCTTAATAATTTCAATTTCCTGCGGTGCTGAAACGAACGTATTGATTTTTCCGTCTTCTCCTACGGTATGTTCTACATAAACAATACCATATGGTGTCGGCAAACTTGCTTTTACGTGTCGCAAACCGCTTAAATACGGCTTAATTTCAATTCGACGCATACCTGCCCCCACCGTTTTAACACCGACAACCGTCTCCATAAGGTAAGGAATCACCCCTGCAGACCAGCCGTGGCAAAAACTGTGGCGATAGCTAGTATAACAGAAGTTACCAAAGTCGCCATGGATATCTTTTACCCCTTCTTGAGGCATTTCGTCCAATCTTCCGCTGCCTTTCAACCATTCCAAATCAAAATCCTCCCAAAACGTCGTAGCCCCTACAGAAAGCATTCCGCCGTAATATTCTTTCATCATAGAAAGAGCAGCCTCATAGCTCCCAAACCCTGCAACCGCCGTTAAAATAGGATATGACTGAAAAGTGGAAAGTCCCTTTGCTCCACCATGCAGCAAAGTGTCCTTCATGCTATCATTGCTATCTCCTGCCCATACCCCCAAAGCAGCAATCTGTTTATAAATATGAATTTCATATTTTCTTTGATTGATACGTGCAATGAGTTCATCACAAAGGCTACAATCCAAACAAAACTCCAACAGCATCTCTTTAGCCGCCTGTAACGCCAGTTTTGTCAAATATGCTACCCCAGCCAAACGCTCTACTTCCTTTTTATCCGTATCCGTTTCCCCTTCCGCATGACGAGAAGGCCAGTCAATGAAATTGTATATATAGCAAACCGTTCCATCTTCCAAAACGCAAGGCGCAATAATTTGCTCCACAATACCTTGCATGTACGCAAGGTATTTTTCAAACTTAACCTTATCCTTACTCACACGATAGGCTTCCTTCAAACAAAGTATCCACCACAACGAATATGTAGGCATTCTATTGATAGAATTCGGCAATGGTGCTTGTCTCATTGAAAAATCAAGGCAGTTGAGTGTTTCAGGAATATCGCCAAACAAATAATGAGCGGCTAACGCTTCAGGATACAAGTCACCAATCCAAACAAGGCGGTCACGCTTAACACCGTCCCAAATAAAGCCGTTTTGCATACAAAGACGCAAAGTATATGCAGCCGTATTCCATATTTCATTCACCAAGGAATCGTCGCATTCAAACGAACCCAACTCTGCACGCGTATCCGTATCTACTGCCGCCACAATCGTTTTAAGCGTTAAAACCGTATCTTCCGACAGTGTATCAATACGTAAAAAACGATACCCTGTCTGGCCGAACGTCATATCGGAAAAGTTTTGCAGCTTCACGCAAAAATCACGCAAAGAATGGTCGTTCGTCGCCCCATATCCTTCTTCTCCGTCTTTCAGCTCCGCACAAGTTTCCCCAACCGATTCACCAAAACGCAATCGAACGGTTTTATCTCCTTCTACGAGAAAGGTAAGAATCCTTACGCCGCCTGAAAGTTCTTTCCCGAAATCAAGAATAATACAAGCTTTTCCTTTTAACGTACAAACTTCCACTTCAGAAAGCCCTATTTGCAAGGTTTTTTCTTTTAACAAAGTTTCCGCA
>JAZORL010000187.1:0-4489 GCA_045656625.1 Candidatus Scatosoma sp.
ACGAAAATTAAAAGAAAATCTATTCGTATATTCTTTGATTATATACCCTTTGATTCTCTTTGTGATTTTCTATGTGATTGTCAATTTCAACTCTATTATTTTGGCATTTCAAACGATTGATGGAACGGGTAAGCATTTTGCGGGATTGAATAATTTTAAGGATTTCTTGCAACAGATTACTTCGGATGGCAGTTTGTTATATTACAGTATGCGTAATTCATTGCTGATGTACGTTATCAGTTTAGTAGTTTGTATGCCGTTATATATTATTTTTTCCTACCTTCTTTATAAAAATTGCATTGGGAATAGGGCTGTTTCGTTTTTGGTAATGATACCCACCATTATGTCCAGTTTGGTGGTATCCTTGGTATTTGTTCGTTTTATTGGCTCTAACGGACCGTTTACAAAGATCGTAGAAGTATTAAACATTAACGGCGGTAAATGGTTTTCCTTATTACATAACGAAAAATACAACTTCGGTACAACGCTGTTTTATATGATATGGCTGTCTTTTTCGACCAGTTTACTCGTATATCCAACCGCAATGCGCGGAATAAATCCTGAAATCATTGAAAGCGCGCAATTGGATGGTGCTACAAATATGTTCCAAGAGCTTTGGTATATTATTTTACCCTTGATTTATCCAACGTTAACAACCTTCCTTGTAACGGGGATAGCGGCAATCTTTTCAAATGCGGGCCCTATATTGGAATTCTATGACACAAGCGCGCCCGAGAACGTTTACAATATGGGATATTACTTTATGCAAAGGGTAATGGTGGATAAAACGGAATTTTCCTATCCCTTATATGCGGCGGGCGGATTGATTTTGACAATTGTTGTAGCCCCGATTACTTTATTTGTCAAATGGGCATTGGAAAAATACGGACCAACAACGGAATAGGGGGTATGCAAATGAATAATAGTAGAGAAAAAGAACAAAAAATTTCCGTTTGGGATGTTGTGTCCAAAATTTGCTTTTGGCTGTTTTGGACAATTATGATTGTATACGTAGTTTCTCTTTTGATTTTGCCGATTTTTATGATATTGACTTCTTTTAAAGCAGACAATATGGAATGTGTGTTTAATCCGTTTGGATTGCCAAAACAATTGAAATTTGAAAATTATACCAAGATTTTTGAGGTTTTACAAGAGAAATTAAAATTTAGCGTTGGGGGAATGTTTGCTGTAAGTTTATCTACCGCTATTTTTAAGCCTTTTTTGGGCGTATTTTTTACAACGCTGTTTGCTTACGTAGAGGCGAAATATAATTTTGTGGGAAGGAAGTTTTTCTTTAATTTAGGGATTGTCTTGATGATTATTCCTATTGTAGGCAATATGGCGTCAAGTATGCAGGTGCAAAAAGCATTAGGCGTATACAATAATTTGTTTTTGAATATTATTACGAGCTGCGGAGGCTGCTTCTACGGAACAAATTTCCTGTTGATGTATGCAGCCTTCAAAGCCTTGCCGTGGGATTATGCTGAAAGTGTCTTTATTGACGGTGGCGGACATTATACCGTTTTATTTAAGATTTATTTGCCGATGGCATTGCCCAGCGCCGTGGTCTTGTTTGTGCTTGGCTTTATGGGGGCGTGGAACGATTACTCCACCTTCATGATATGGTTGCCGGATTATCCCAACATTGCGTACGGCATGTACCTATTCAATCTCCGCGCGAATCAACTCCGTGTTAGCTTGCCGCAAATTATGGCGGGATTTACTACGGTAATGATTCCTACAGTATTGTTGTACATGGGGACACAAGGTATTATTCGCAGTAAATTTATGGTAGGAGGATTAAAAGGTTAATGAAAAAAATTAGTTGTTTGCTCTTAGCAATGCTTTGCGCGGTTTCTATGGTTAGTTGCAAGGATAGCGCGACGGAAAGCTCGCAATCGCAAATAGAACCACAAGAAATTACGATTCAGCCAATCACAGTAGATTTATTCGATCCTGAAAATAGGGTAGAAGGCTTAAATCCGAACGAGGAGTCCACTGTAACGGACAGCGCGGGGAACGTGTTGTCGGATACGCAATGGCTGTTGAACAGTAAATTTTCAAAATCCTACGTGGCAAGTTTGGGAATAGGAACGTATACCTATCAATACCGTTCGGAAAGTAAGTACGGTACGATTACCCTAATCGTTGCGGACAGTAAAGCCCCGAATTATGTTTGGGATTTTGAGATGAAAAAAAATTCGGCTGGGGAAACGATTTTATATAAAGACGATGAAGTGTTATTCCCTTTGTTGAATAAGGAGCAGGATTCCTTCCAATCGAATTATGAAATTGGTTATCAACTGTATGCAAGCGGTGAGGAAGAAACGCCAATAGATACGATTTTCACCGAAGACGGTTATACAGTAGAGGAAACTCTTACGGGGAGCTATCGTTGGACGGCAACAGCCACCAAAGAAGGGAAAGAACCCTATACGTTTTCGCAAGTATTTCGTATGGAATCTTTCGATGAATACGTTACGCGAAAACAAGGAGAATTTTTGTATGCATACACCACGGATTATACGGCAGGGAAATATTTGCAAGCCGTCGACGGTAAGTATGAAATAGATACAAAATTTGACGAAACGATGGTGAATAAGAATAATGCGAGCCATCAGGTATTTTACAAATATCAAATTTCAAATGAAATGGTCCAAATTGCCTTAAAAGAAGGCAGGACGCGTTTGACGTATACGCTTACTTTGGATGCACCCATGAATAAAGCAGGGCTTTGGGTAACCAACGAATGGAGCGGTTTGCAGGTTGGCTTTAGCGAGAAATCTTTCGCAAATACAGACACGTGGTCGTGGAATGAAGATAAATGTACCAATTTCAAAGCGGTAAAATCGGGAAGCGTTTACACCGTTTCGTTGGATTTGGCGGAACAGTTCTTTAATACGGGCAAAAATTTGGAATTTTGGATTGTATATGATCAAGTGAACTATGATGGGCAAGAACCCGATTCAAATGGTGTATATGATGCGGCAAAGGGTAGCTTGCAATGTGTTTTTGCAAAGGAGGACGCGTAAATGAAAAGAAGTAAAAAAGTATTTTTATTATGCGCAATATTGGGATGCTGTATTTTTGGCGGCATCTCCCATGTTCGGCTTGAAACAATTCCTTCCTATGCGGAATCGACGGATAAAAGAGTGGAATACAGATACGCATTACTTGGGGAAACGTATACCGTTCAATCGGGATTCCTTGGAGGGATGACGGCTGACGGAAAGAGTATTTCGGCTGATAAAAAAAGTATATATTTGGACTGGGCAAGCGGGGAATATATTTTCGAATATCCCACGAAAATTATCAATTTAAAAGTATATGAAACTGCACCCGAAGATACGATTACGTATCTTTCGGAAATACCTGCAGAAATGAATTCCGGAGAAGAGATTATATTTCCTAAGGTAAGTATTTGTGGGAATATTTATCGAACGGATGGTGCTCCGGCAGTTGGCGAATTTGAAGAATATCAGCTGAATATTAAAAGTGGAGATACGGTTTTAGCAAGCTTTAAGCACAATGAAGAATTTGTTTATACCTTTCTTCAAGGCGGACAATATCAACTGGAATATGTTTATGAAAACATATTCGGGCAAGTATGTTCTTTTGAGAAAACAATTAACGTTGCAAATAAAAAAGTTTTTATAGGCGTTCAGGAACAAGCCATGTTAGGGGATACTGTGGACGTTGGAACCATACAAGGGTATTTCATCGGACAAAGTTATCCTGTAACCGCAAAGTTTATTTCTCCGACCAACGTGGAAACGGTGTTGGAGGAAAAAGGACAATATACATACGCTGAAAAAGGGATATATACGTTGCAGCTTTCTTGCGCATTCGGCGGAAGCGTAGACGTGACAAAAAATTATCAAGTGTCAGTAAAAACGGGGCTTGCTTCTTTTGTCGCAGATAAAGAGTATTGCGCTGTAGAAGGAGAGTACCAAAAATATTCCAACGTGGAGGGGACGAACGGCGATTATTACGTGATGACAGGTTCTTCCGCAAGCTTTTCCTATAACGGCGTGGTGGATTTACGTAAGGTTGGAAAAAATAACAGCTTATTTTCAATGCTTACAAACGTGCGTATGGGTGAAGGGGTGACCTCCGTATCGGTTACCTTGACGGACGTTTATGACGCAACGAGGAAATTTACCGTAAGCTATACGAGAAACAGTAACTTGCACGGAGCGCCTACAGGGGGAAGCTACGATAACGTTATCGTAAAGGTAAGCTACGGCTCGGTAACGACAGCGTTTAACAACTATTATCCCTTATCGGGTGGCTCTGTCAGCTGGGATACCTCTATGCATACGCTCTGGAGATCTACGGAATTTTCTGTAAATAATCACACGAGGATACATCCGTTAAATTTCTCTTATGATATGGAAACGAATACCGTTTATTCCTATGGGAATTATCGTTGGGTTGAACGTCCCGATGGTAATAAGCAAGGGGTGGATTGGTATGAAATATTAAATAT
>JAZORL010000188.1:0-6223 GCA_045656625.1 Candidatus Scatosoma sp.
TATTACATTTATCTATATGGTATACAAAAATAGAGGTTCTTTTAAGAAATAATCTATAAAAAGAAACATAACTGGACTTATGTTAGAGTTTGATTTAGAAAGATTTTAATCGGTTTAATTATTTGTCGATTTATTAAGATTTTTTCTATATTGAGTAGGTGTTACCCCAAGAAAATCTTTAAAACGCTGTAAATAGTTTCCGAGGTCCTTAAAACCGCAACGAGAAGCGACTTCATTTAAAGACATAGGGGAATTGAGTAAATTGCAAGATTGTGAAATTCGGTATTGTATAAGAAATTGAATAGGACTCAATTTTGTTTTTTCTTTGAATTTTCTAATTAAATAGGTTTTATCTAATAGTGCAACGTTTGCTAAATCTTGTAACGTAATATTTTTTGTGTAATTTTGTTTTATATAGGATATTACATTGTCAATTGTATGGTCGCGTTCATAGTGATGTTTTTTTACATCTAATTTTGTGCAGGTGTTTTCAATTTCATAAAGCAAATTGTGTAAGGCAGATAGAATTAAATGATGATTTGGATTATTTTGTTTTGCGATTTCAATGAGTTCATTAAATCTATTTTCGATATTCGGATCGTGTAACCCTTTAATAACAGGATTGCTTTCAGATAATCCTATTTTTTCTAAAAAATTTTTCGCACCGTTTCCATTGAAGTGAAACCAATAATATTCATAGGGGTCGTCTTTATCGGAAGTATAATAATGGTATTCGTTTTTGGGTAAGAGCCATAGAGTCCCTTTTTTTAGGTCAAACAAATGATTGTTGGCAAAATAACTACCCTTTCCACGGATAACATATTGAATGCAATAATCTTCCCGTTCAAAGAAATTTGTAAAAAATTGCGTAGGGGTTGCAACCATATGTCCAATCCAGGAAATAGAAATATCGGAACAGTTTTTTACGTTTAATTCCGTTTTCCACTTATCGGGGATGACTTCTTGCTTTTTTGCAAGCATTAGTTCAAATGCGTTTTTGGTACTCATAATAATTCTCCTTCCACCAATAAAATACCATATTTTAACAATATAGTCAATTATTTTTGCCCAAAAAAGTCAATTTAATAAAATTGAAAGCAAATATTGTATAATGGATTGGGTTTGAAATATTTGCAAATTATGATATAATATATATGGTAGAATATAGAGGTATTGTTTTCACACGCGCGGGGCTCAAAAATTTGAAGAAGGATGTAAATATAATATAATGATTTATTTTAACGAAGATATAAAAACCTTTTATTTGGAAAGCAAAAATGTCACGTATGCATTTTGCGTAAATCAATACGGTTTTTTACAACATTTATATTATGGTAAGAGAATTGAACGTGAGGATTTGAATTACACCGTATATCTTGTAGATAGGGGACACGGCAGTAATATTTCGGGAGCGCCTCGCAATCACTCATTAAACGTATATGCAAATGAATGTCCTACGTATGGCAGGAGTGATTATAGGGAAAGTATGCTTGCCTTTAATTTTGGTGGCGTGCGTGTAGGGGATATGACGTACGACGGCCATACCATATACGACTTGAAACCGAATTTAGAGGGTTTGCCTTCGGTAAAAGGTGGCCAAACAATCGTTGTTTGGGTGAAGGATGAATTACATAAAATCAAAGTGGGTTTATATTATACCGTCTTTGAAGATTTGCCCGTCATTTTGCGTCATACGGAAATTATTAATGAAAGCAAAAAATCGGTTGTTTTAGATAGAGCGTATTCTTTTTGCGTAGATATGCCCGATAAGAATTGGGAAACGATAACTCTCCCCGGCGCACATTTACGCGAACGTGTTATGGAAAGAACAAAACTTTCGCACGGAACGTTCGTGGTGGAAAGTAAGCGCGGCGTATCTTCGGGACAAATGAATCCGTTTATGGCAATTGTGCGCAAAAATACGGACGAAGAACAAGGCGAAGCTTATGGATATAATTTTGTGTATAGTGGTGATTTTGTATTCAAAGCACAAATTGAACAAAACGAAGAATTGCGCATCGTCGGTGGTATTAACGATTATGATTTTTCTTGGGAATTGAAACCAAATGAAAAATTCACAACGCCCGAAGTGGTAATGGTATATTCCAATAAGGGTATCGGAGAAATGAGCCGTGTTTTCCACGATTTATATCGAAATCACTTAATCAACGAACGATTTGCAAGGAAAGCCCGTCCTATCGTTATCAATAATTGGGAAGCAACGTATATGAATTTTGATACGCATAAGCTTTGCCAAATTATCGACAGCGTAAAAGGAACGGGGATAGATACCTTTGTATTAGACGACGGTTGGTTTGGAAAACGTAATAACGACTTGGCGGGACTTGGCGATTGGTTCGTCAATGAAAAAAAAGTCAATCTTGGGCAAGTGATTGATTATACGCACGCAAACGGGTTGAAATTCGGGCTTTGGTTTGAACCCGAAATGGTGAACGAGGACAGCGATTTGTATCGCGCTCATCCAGATTGGGCAATTCATGTGGACGGTTTGAAACCGTGTACGGGCAGAGACCAACTCATTCTTGATTTAACAAGAAAGGAAGTACGCGATTACATAGTAGCAAGTGTTTCCGCTATTTTAAGTGCATATCCTATTGATTACGTAAAATGGGATATGAATAGAACGTTGACGGATAATTATTCGGCTTGGCTTAGCGAAAACGGCAAGGAAACGCACCATAGATACGTTTTAGGGTTGTACGATATTTTTGAAAGGCTTGTCAATGGTTATCCAAATGTTTTGTTTGAGGGTTGTGCAAGCGGCGGCTGTCGATTTGACCCGGCAATACTGTATTATTTCCCGCAAATTTGGACGAGTGATAACTCCGACGCATATTTGCGTACGATTATTCAATATGGAACGAGTTTGTGTTATCCATTATCTGCCCAGTCTTGCCACGTTTCCGTATGTCCAAACCATCAATGCGGACGGGTAACGCCATTTGAAAGCCGTGGAAATATCGCGCATTTAGGGGCAACAGGTTACGAACTTGATACAACAAAGTTGAGCAAAGACGAGTTGTTGGAAATGGGCAAACAAATCAAGCAATATAAGCAAATGGAAGATTTAGTTTTGAACGGAGATTTATACCGTTTGAACAATCCATTGGAAGAAAATTTGTTTGCAGAAATGCTTGTTGCAAAGGATAAAACGAGTGCAAGTTTAACGATAATGCGCCCGTTGTCGATTCCAAACGATAAAGCAATTCGTGTATATCCAAAGGGATTGGACGAAAATGCAAAATATCATATTGACGAGTTAGATTTGACAACATCGGGTAAAAATTTGATTCAATTAGGTTTACTTGTCGAGTTTAATAATTGTGATTTTGCGACCATCGTTTACAATTTTAAAGCTGTTTTGAAATAGGAAAGTTTTGAAAGACGCGCCTTTGTTTGTATTATACACAAACAAAATATGATAGTTGGATTAAATTGGGTGGGAAAATGAAAAAATATGAAACGCCGATAATTAAATACGTATTCTATGAAAAGGACATCATTACGGGAAGCAACGTTGATGATTTCGGTTCGTGGGATAAGGATTGGTTTTCGTCTAACGACGGAAAGGAGGGCGTATGAAAAAAATTATAAAAATAGCGTTACTTTCGTGTTTTTCTTTATGTACTTCCGTTGCATTAGGAATGGTTAAGGTAACGGCGGAAACGCAAGAAAAATCAGAAGTGGTTTACGTATCGGCAGCTGGTAACGACCAAAACGAAGGAACACAGGATTCGCCTTATAAAACGTTTTCAAAAGCTCTTGAAAATGTGAAAGAAAACGGCACGCTTAATGTAATCGGTACGGTAAAAGATGGCGTTAAAACGGTTGATTTGACCGAAGATATAACCTTTGAAAATATAACGCTTGCATTTGAAAGCGATGCGTGGTTGTTTGCGAATGGGCATAAGTTGGTTGTAGAAGAAACGGTTACAATGCCTAACGCAATCACCGTTTACGGTGGTAGTTGGTGGGGAATATCCGTTGATAGTACAAACGTGACTTTGCTTGGTGGTAATTATAATCGAATTTACGGCGGTACGTTCGGCGGTACGGTAAAGGGCGATACGTATTTGCGTGTAGGCGGTAACGTTAATTCTACCATCAATGCAATGAATCACAACGGGGAAATGTATATTTTCGGCGGTAATAAGGACGGTAAAATCCTTGGCTCAACGAATTTTACTTTTGAAGGAAACGCAAAAGCGAATTACGTTTACGGCGGTTCGGAAAACAACGGCGTAACAATCGCGGAAGGGAGTAATCTTACTATAACGGGCGGAAGTGCAATGAGCGTTTACGGTGGTAGCTTTAATGCGGATAGCGGTAGCGGTGCAAACGTAACGATTACGGGTGGAACTTTCGAGCAAGTTTTTGGTGGAAATTATAATCAGCCGATGACGGGTGACGTAGATTTACGAGTGCTCGGCGGAACGGTAAGCCGTCGTATTTATGCGGGGTGCTATAACGATACGCAAGGATTGTTCACCATAACGTTTAAGAGCAATCATTGCGTAAGCGGGAACGTCCGTTTAACGCTTGGCGGTAACGCAAATATTACGTATGGTTACAGTTCAGCGGATAAAGGAGTGTATGCGCGTTCACGTTATAATCAAGATGTGGAAAATGCCGAATTGATTTTTGCGGACGAAACGGCGTATAACAGTTATACGAACGGAAGCTTGAAATTGGCGGCGCAAGACAGCACGATGAAGGACATAATGGGAACTCTTTCGGTTGCGGATGAATTACATTATTATACATATACCAAACAAGATAATGTAATCACGCAAACTTGTGCGTATCACGATACTTTACAAGCAAAAGCAACGCTTACGTTGGATGCGACTGCTTGTAAATACACAGGCGCGGAAATCAAGCCTATAACCGTAGAACTTTCTAACGATTGGGAATATGACGTTCCTGCAATTTCTTATAAAAATAACGTAGAAATAGGCAAAGCGCAATATAGCGTACAAGTAGGGGAAAGTGTATTTGAGAATGAGTTTTACGTTGTAGGCGCGCCTACGATTTTAGGCGGTAGCGTAAGACTTTCTACCCCAGCAGGACTTCGTTTTCAATCAAAAGTAAGTGAGAAAGATTTGAGCCTTAACGCCACGTTTGGAACGTTGATTATTCCCAAAGAAGTTTTAGGAAACAGCGAATTAACGATAGATACGGATAAAGTCAGAAACGTTGAACAAACGGTATGGGCGACGGAAAACGTAAAAGTAAGCAATCCTCAGCAATACGAAGAAGGGTACGAATATTTTAACGCGGTATTGACGGAAATTCCCGAAGAACATTACGGTACGGTAATCGTGGCGCGCAGCTACGTGTGTGTAGATGGCGTATATTACTATTCGGAAACGATAGAACGCTCTATTGCGCAAGTTGCGGCGTATGCGTTGCAGGACGGTTATACGGAAGAAACGTTGCGTACCTACGTAGATACGGCGCTCAAAAGTGAAATGGTGCAAATTTCTTTGACGTCTATGGCAAATGTAGGGAAAGAAATCACGTTAGATTTAGTAGGCAATAAGGGTTACGTTGCAATTTGGACGGTATCCGATGAAAGCGTGGCGAGTATTGATAAAAATGGAAAACTGATAGGAAAATCAGTTGGAGAAGTTGTTGTAACAGCAAAAATAGGGAATAAAACGGCACAAATTACCGTAAGCGTGTTGCCTGTTGAAATGTCGTGGGGCGATTGGAACGACTTTAATCCCGATAGAGAAAATACAGTTGTAAACGATTAAGCGAGTATAGGAAAATGAAGAAATACATAAACGAAAATTTCAAGCATTTATTGCACGGCGGAGATTATAACCCTGAACAATGGATAGACGTCAAAGAAGAAATTTGGAACGCGGATATGCAACTTATGAAAGAAGCGAACTGCAATGAAATGACGGTGGGGATTTTCTCTTGGTCAATGTTAGAACCAGTAGAAGGGGGATACGATTTTTCCTTCTTGGATGAAATTATCGAAAAAATTTATGTAAACGGCGGTAGAGTAATTCTTGCAACGCCGTCGGGTGGAAAACCGAGATGGCTTGCGAATAAATATCCCGAAGTATTAAGGGTAAGAAGCGACGGTAGACGAGAACACTTTGACGATAGGCACAATCATTGTTTCACGTCGCCAATCTATAGGGAAAAGATAACGGCGATAAACAAACGGCTTTCCGAAAGGTATGGA
>JAZORL010000189.1:0-21452 GCA_045656625.1 Candidatus Scatosoma sp.
CTTCATAGTTGAGCTTGATACCGCTTGCTGCGATAACTTCTTCCGCCGTCTTCACAACGATGTCCTTAACGAACTTGAATTCCTTCGTTTCGCCCGTAAGAGGGATCATGATTTCAGGAATAAGCTTCCAGTCAGGGTGACGTTTTACAACGTTGATAGCTGCCTTGATAACCGCCTTCGTTTGCATAACTGCAATTTCAGGGTAGGTTACGGTAAGACGGCAACCACGGTGACCCATCATGGGGTTGAATTCGTGGAGACCTTGAATGATGTCCTTAATTTGAGCAACCGTCTTGTTTTGTGCGTTTGCAAGCTGTTCGATTTCGTATTCGCTCGTAGGCACGAATTCGTGAAGAGGAGGATCGAGGAAACGGATGGTTACAGGGTAACCGCCGAGTGCTTCGAACAAGCCTTCGAAGTCAGCTTGTTGCATAGGTTCGATCTTCGCAAGAGCCGTTTCTCTTTCTTCTACGGTGTCGGAGCAAATCATTTCACGGAATGCACCGATTCTCGAAGGATCGAAGAACATGTGTTCCGTACGGCAAAGGCCGATACCTTGTGCGCCGAATGCAACTGCTTGCTTCGCGTCGTCAGGGCTGTCCGCATTCGTTCTGATGCCAAGTGCTTTGAACTTGTCAGCAAGTTCCATAATTCTGCCGAAATAACCGGAGTTAGGGTCAGCAGGAACGGTCTTAATCAAGCCGTCGTAGATATTACCCGTCGAACCGTCAAGGGAAAGTTCGTCGCCTTCACGGAAGATCTTACCAGCGAGTTCGAAGTATTTTTCTTCTTCGTGCATCTTGATTTCGCCGCAACCGGATACACAGCACGTACCCATACCACGAGCAACAACTGCTGCGTGAGAGGTCATACCGCCACGAACGGTCAAGATACCCTTCGCATATTTCATACCTTCGATATCTTCGGGGGACGTTTCAAGACGAACAAGGATTACGTTTTCACCCTTCTTGCCTTCGATAACAGCATCTTCAGCCGTGAATACGATCTTACCAGCCGCTGCGCCGGGGGAAGCTGCAAGACCTTTACCAACAACGTTGTTCTTGTCTGCATCTTTGAGCGCCTTTGCGTCGAATTGAGGGTGAAGAAGCATGTCGAGGCTCTTCGCGTCGATTTGCATTACTGCTTCTTGTTCGGTGATCATACCTTCGTCGATCAAATCGCAAGCAATCTTGATAGCAGCCGCAGCCGTTCTCTTACCGTTACGGGTTTGAAGCATGTAGAGCTTTCTATCTTGGATCGTGAATTCCATATCTTGCATATCACGGTAGTGATTTTCAAGAATGTTGCAAACTTTAAGGAATTGTTCGTAAACTTCGGGGAATACTTCCTTCATTTGTGCGATGGGCATCGGGGTACGAACACCTGCAACAACGTCTTCGCCTTGCGCGTTGGTCAAGAATTCACCCATAAGGCCCTTTTCACCCGTAGCAGGGTCACGCGTGAACGCAACACCCGTACCAGACGTTTCACCCATGTTACCGAACGCCATCATTTGTACGTTTACTGCGGTACCCCAGCTGTAAGGGATATCGTGGTCCATACGGTAGATGTTCGCACGGGGGTTGTCCCACGAACGGAATACTGCCTTAACTGCTTCGAAGAGCTGTTCTTTCGGATCGGAAGGGAAGTCCTTGCCGAGTTGCTTTTTGTATTCAGCCTTGAACTGGTTAGCGAGTTCTTTCAAATCTTCCGCCGTAAGTTCAACGTCTTGCGTAACGCCCTTCTTTTCCTTCATTTCGTCGATGAGCTTTTCGAAGTACTTCTTACCAACTTCCATTACAACGTCCGAGAACATTTGAATGAAACGACGGTAGCAGTCCCAAGCCCAACGGGGGTTACCGGATTTAGCAGCGATCGTGTTTACTACTTCTTCGTTAAGACCAAGGTTCAAAATGGTGTCCATCATGCCGGGCATGGATGCACGAGCACCCGAACGAACGGATACGAGCAAGGGGTTTTCCTTGTCGCCGAACTTCATACCGCAGATGTTTTCCATCTTTTCGATGTATTCCATGATTTCTGCTTGGATATCATCGTTGATCTTTCTGCCGTCTTCATAGTATTGGGTGCAAGCTTCCGTAGAGATCGTGAAGCCTTGAGGTACGGGAAGACCGATGTTCGTCATTTCCGCAAGGTTTGCGCCCTTACCGCCGAGGATTTCACGCATTTTTGCGTTGCCTTCGGTGAAGAGATAGCAATACTTTTTAGCCATAATTTTTATTTCCTCCAAATTGATTTTTTTCCTATTTTCATTTCGGCGTCCGCTTGAAAGCGGCGTTTTTCTTCTTGTTTTAACAAGAAAAATACGCTCGTCTCGCGGCTCACCATTCTATATTGTAATACAAAACGAATAAAATATCAAGCAAATGCGCGCGGATTTTGAATTTTTTTTGAAAAACGTAAAAAAAGCTCCCTATAAGGGAGCGTGTGGGGTTTGTTGATTTAACTACTTGACTTTTTTTAATGGCTTGTGTATAATGTCTTTAATGTCAAAATAATGGAGTGTATTATGAGTGAACTTAATCTTTTTGATGCATATTATAAAAAATGGACAAAAATGGAAGCTAAATTAAACAAGAAAATAGAAGCCAACCCGAAAAAAGGTAATAAAAAGTTAGCAGTTAAATGCCAAGAATTGATAGATAAAATGAAGGAATCCGCAGAGCTCGAAATTCAAAAATTCGAGACAAAACCGCAAATACAAGAAATTATTAAATTTCTTGTCGACAGATTTTCTTTTCTTATTCGCCGTGCCGACCGTGCAAACAAATATCCTTCTATTTGCGTAACCTTTGATTTTATGGTGGAATCTAATCAAGTTTATTATCTTGAAGAATGTTCCAATTATGGGGATAGAGATTGGCGAAGGGTTTGTTTTAATTTCAATGATCATCGCATAGAAGACCTTTCCGAAAAGCAAGTCTTTATCGTTGCTCAAACACTTTTAGTTGCAATAGAAAAAGAGTTAAGAAAATTATCACCCAAAGACAGTAGCGGAACGGAATATGAAATAATAACCAATTTTAGAGAAAAATTGTGTAATTACGTCGAAGATTTTTCAAACTATAATAATTCACCCAGCCACCACCGTTATTACTTTGTTAACTCCACTATGACATATACTGCAAAAAATGGCTATTACGAAGAAAAATCCACTTGGTAAGCATGCTACTATGAAAATCGGTGAAAAGATAAAAGAATTAAGAACTGAAAAATCCTTATCGCAAGCAGAACTTGGAAAGGCGATAGGCGTTAGCCAAAAGGCGATCGATTATTGGGAGCGTTCCGTGAACGAGCCGAAGATTGGTTACGTTATGACGTTGATCGAATTTTTCCAAATTTCCTATGACGAATTCTTTGCCGATATCGAAAAGACAATAATTCAGAAAAATTAAAGCTCTCGTTTTTTACGAGAGTTTTTTAATTGTATTATTCTCGGTGTTTCCGTTAATATTTTTAGAAAAATCAAAAAACTCCTGTCGAAAAAACAGGAGTTTTTTTCTTTTTTAGACCGCTTTGGCGGTGCATGGCGCAAGCAAAGCTTGCTTTTGTGGAGGGGATGATTTTGCCTTGCGGCAACAACTGCCGTTGGGGCTTTAAGGCGTTGCCTTAAAAATCCACAAGGGCGCTCCGCCCTTGACCCACGTTAGGTTTGCCTGCGGCGGCACACCGCATAAAACTTGTTTAGTAGATTTCGCCCAAACGGAAATGGGCTATCTTAAAAAACAAACGTCAAAACTTAATACTTGCCTGCGGCGGTACACCGCTTACAGCATATTGAAAAACGCTTTTTCGCCCGAAAGGAGTTTTTCGTCCAGCTTCCAGTTCCCGTTCTCGTAAACCAAGCCAAACTTGCATTCCTTCGCCGCCTCGTACAAATCCCCGCCGTCGTAGCCGACAAGCTTATCGCTCATCGTTTCCAAAATCCTCTTCGCTTCGGGCGTGAACCGTGAAGTCGTCACAAAAATCCCTCGACAATGCTGTTTTCCGTCCCTTGCCTGTCTGCATGCACACGCGCCGATAAATTGTTGCAAGAGGGTCTCGCCGACGACCCAGTTTTCCTCTTTCCCCTTTTCGGGATCCCAGTTTTTCGACTGCACGTAAATCGTTTCTCTAAAACCGAATTTATCCGTCAATTCGATTTCGCCGTCGATACCGCCGTCACGCTCGCCGCCGTTGATCTTCATTCCCTCCAAACGTCTGCCGTTTTTCATGGAGTAGCGTTCGAGCAGGTACACCGAATAATACTCGAAATAATCGCCGCCAAGAGAGCGAATCCGCTTTAAGAAATTTTCTTTGAGTTTCTCGTCCGCCGTGAGCGGTTTTTGCGGCAATTTTCGGACGGTCGGCTTTACGATTTTAATCACCACGTCCGAATTTTTTTGCACCTTAAATTTCTCCGCTTTCACGGGTTCTTTTTTGGCTTCCGATTGCTTTTCTTCCGTAGCTTTCGGCTCTTCCTTTTGCACCGTTTGGGGCGCAGGCTTTTCTTGCGGTTTTGCTTTGCCGCCAAGCAAAAAGCTCATATCTACGAGCGCAGGCTTGGCAAGCTCCGCTTTTTCCTTTACAACAGGCGGATTTTCCAGCACGGGTTTTTCTTCCGTTTGTTCCGCTTTGGATTGCTCGACCGGCTTTTCTTCGACGGTTTTTTCCGTTTCTTCCGTCTTTTTAGGAAGAACCTCTTCCGCTTTTGCAGGCGTTTCCGCCTTAACCTCTTCCTTGACTGCCTTGGGCTTTCTGCCACGCTTTTTGGGCGCGGTTTCCTCCGTCTTTTCCGCTTTTTCTTCTACGGGCGGCGGCAACGGCTTTTCCTCCTTTTCGGGGGCTACGGACGGCGGCGTAAGCTTGGTTTTAACGAGTTTTTCCGCCGTCTTTGCGGACTTTTTCGCCGTCTTTTTCACGGGCTTTTCTTCCGCAGGCGCATCTGTTGCTACCGCTGTCTTTTTGGCGGTTTTTTTCACGGGTTTTTCCGCTTTTTTTGCAGGCGTTTCTTCCACTATGGGCATCATAATACGCGCTTTCAACGCGTACATGCCCCCATCGTACATAATATCGCTGTTCTTTTGCATTGCGTTGAGCACCGAGCCTATTCTACCCTTTACGTCGTTGGCGTTTTCGTTGTCTGCACCGACGTAGCGAGCTGCAAAAATTTTGGCTGCGCTCTCAATGAGTTCGTTGTGTTTATGCGGTTTGACCGCTAAAAGTTCTTTGATAACGTTTTTTGCTGCGTCCGTTTTTTGGGCGCGCGTAAGAGTTTTTAACTCTTGGGTTTCTTCTTTTTTCTTTCTTGCCATTTTGGTTTCCTTTTTACCGTTTTTTCGTTATCGCCTAAAACCAAATGGAGTAGGCGATTAGTTTTCTTCGTACAAACGAAGAAACTCACCGAGGTTTTTATATTCTTCCTCGGTTTTGTCCACGAGAAACGCTTTCAAAAGGCGTAAGGCGCGTTTTTTGCCGCCTGAAAGTTGTTCTTCATCGTAAGTAAGCCCTGCGCATTTACGCAAGGTGTGATAAGTAGATAAGCTTGCCCGTTCGCCGCGTACGCAACGATCGAACGTGGAAAACCGTCCGTCCGAGAAATCGAACCATAATTTTTCGCCGATATCCCCGCCGCATTCTTCCAAAAAGGATAAATCGAGGGGATAACCGCTTTCACGCAGGGCGATGATGAGAAAGGCAACGAGCGCTTCCGCTGGATCGTCCTCACTCAACGAAAGGGCTTTCAAGCATTCGATTAGACCGATAAAAAGTCCCTCGTAACGCTCGTTTTCCGTGAGTACCACTCGGCATACTTCCGTCGCTGCGCAAGCGGCGTAAAACCGCTCGATATCGTAGCGCAAGGAAAAGAAACTTTCGTGCAAGTACGCGCCCGTGATCGTGTACCTGCCCCCCTTCTCCGCCAAAACGTACTCGGAAAAACAAAAGGGTTGGGCGGCAAACGCGAGCTTTGCCGTCGGCTTTTTCACACCCTTTGCCCCTGCCGTGATTTTACCCAAGGACGGGGAAAAAAGGGTAAGGATTTTGTCGTTATCTTTATAATCGACCGTTTGTAAAACGATGGCGTCCGTTTTGATTTCCATACTTTCTTCCCTTTTCTTGTGTTTTAATCGTTTACTTGTTTCTTGTTAAATCGTAATAGAGCATATAATAGCTAATACTGCCCGTTTTTTCAAAGAGCTCCCAAGCCATTTTAGCAGCGCCGTTTTCCTCTCGTCTATCTCGCATATACGCTTCCCCCCCCCTATGCACAGTTTGCGTGGGGGAAAGGGGTTTTATACAAAGCAGACTTTTCCTGCTTACACGATGAAAAATGCACGCAGCAAAAAATCTTAAAAACGTGCGAATGGTGCTAAAACCGCCAGCGGTGGCTCACCGCACCTTTATACGTCTTTTATGTCTTCGTAGCCGTATTCACGGAGTAGATTAGGCCGATCGCGCCAATCTTCCTTGACCTTCACGTACGTGGTCAGGAAAACCTTTCCGCCTAAAAACTTTTCCATGTCTTGACGAGCAAAGGAAGATACTTCCTTAATCGCCTTGCCCTGCTTACCGATTAAAATTGCCTTATGGTTTGCTCTTTCGCAGACAATATCGAGATTCACCTCGTACACGCCCTTGTCGTTTCTCGTAAATTCGTTGATAACAATGGCAATGCCGTGCGGAATTTCCTTGTCGAATTTGAGCAAAATTTTCTCGCGCATGATTTCGGAAATCATAAAACGCTCGCTCTTATCCGAAACGATATCCTCTTCGAAAACCTTCTCCCCTTCGGGCATTTGTTTCACAAGGAATTCTTTGAGATTTTTTACGTTCTTGCCCTTTCTTGCGGAAACGGGGAAAACGTCGATATCCAACTCCGCATCCGAAAACTTCGCCATGTCCAAAGGAATATTTTCCTTGGGCATAATGTCAATTTTCGTATATGCGACCGCCATCGGGATATCCATCGCCTTATACTTACGAATGAGTTCAAAATCCTCTTCCGCAATCCCGTCGTGTCCGTCCAAGACGTACAAGATAAAATCCACTGAGCGCGCGCTGGTTTCCGTCGTACGCATCATCATATCCGTCAAGGCGTTTCTCGCCTTGTAAATCCCGGGCGTATCCACGAAAACGATTTGATAATCCTCTTCCGTGAGTACCCCCAAAATCCGATCGCGCGTCGTTTGGGGTTTGGGCGAAACAATCGAAACCTTTTCCCCTACCAAAACGTTGATGAGCGTGCTTTTGCCCGCGTTTGCTCTGCCGATTACTGCTACGTATCCACTTCTCATAGTGACTCCTTATTTTTCCCTTTTGTTAACGTACGATGCCCAGCTTTCCAAGCACGTACTCTTCCTTTTCGCGCATTTCCGTTCGTTCCTCGTCTTGTATATGATCGTATCCAAGACAGTGCATTACGCCATGCACGATTAAATAGTGCAATTCTCTCTCGTAGGAATGTCCGTATTCTTCCGCTTGTTCTCTCGCCCTGTCTGCGCAAATCGCAATCGAGCCGATCAAAAGACATCCCTCTTCATCCATTTCAAACGGGTGCTCGACGCCTTTGAGCGCCTGACCTTTAATCCCGTCCATCGTCGGATAACTCAACACGTCGGTGACTTTATCAATCCCCCTCGTTTCACGATTTAAGCGGCGGATTTCTTCGCCGTCTACAAAAATCAATTCCACGGACAAATCCACGTCCGCTTCCACAAAATCGCCCAGCGCGCCTTCTAACGCTTCTTTGTTGTCGGGCGAAAACTCCTCGTCCTCGCAATAGATGAAAAAGCTCATTCGTTTTCCCCCGTCGTTTTGCCGCTTTCCGTGCGCTTATATTTCAAGTTCGGATACTTGATACGGTGATGATTTACCCCCGTCAATGCGTGTACGAGCGCCAAACGAATCTTCGTCAAATCGGCGAGCGTGACGTCACATTCAGAGAACTGCTCCAAATCCATACGTTCTTCAATTACCGCACGAATACACTTTTCCGCCGCCTCGGGCGTATGCGCTTTTGCCGCGCGCACAACCGCTTCGGACGAGTCCGCAATCATTACGATTGCCGCAATTTTCGTTTGCGGTTTCGGCCCGAGATAGGAAAAGTCTTCAATATTCAATTCGCCGTCCGTCATCTTCAAGGCTTTGGCATAGAAATAACGAATGGGCATCGTGCCGTGGTGCTGCAAAGCAACGTCCGCCAAGAAATCGGGCAAATGATGATTGCGAATCAACGCATAGCCGTCGTTTGCGTGCGAACGGATAATATCCGCCGAAAGCTCGGGGGAAAGCTCGTCGTGCAAGTTGTAATCCCCTTGGTTTTCCGTGAAATGTTCGGGAGTATGCAATTTCCCGACGTCGTGGTAAAGCGCTGCCGCGCGCGCATAGTCTACGTTTTCCCCAATCGCCGCCGCACATGCTTCCGCAAGCTGTGCCACCATCATCGAGTGGTTGTACGTGCCGGGCGCTTCCATTTGCAATTTCTTCAAAATTCTTGCGTCCGAGCTTGTCAATTCACGCAAACGATACACCGTCAAGCAGTTGAATATCCATTCAAAGAAGGGCAATATCGTCAAGAATAAAATCGTCGAAGTCACACCGCCGAACAAGCCGTAGCCCATACGCGTGATTACCCCTTGCATATCGGAAATTTCCGTCACCGTGTTTACGTCAACAAAGTTTGAAATTTCCAAAAGGAAGATGATCACGTCGATGGGGATAACAATGAAAATACCAATCATCACCACTGTAAAACGGGTCTTCGCCTTGCCGCAGAAGAAAATTGCGAGCATCCCTGCCGAGAAGGAAATAATCAAGGACGAATAATACTCGTTTTGCGTCAATGCGTTCCCGGGCGAGAAGGTGTCGATAATAAACACAAGCAACGCGCTTACGATGTTCATAAAAATCGCTTCCCTGCGCCCGATCAAAACGTAGATCATAAGCGCAACGAACGCCACGGGGCGTGCGTAAATATCAATCTTTTCACCGATAAACCAAGACATGATAAAATACACGTCCAATACGGCGAATATCAAAGTGATATTTCTCGCACTCGAAATCATCGTCTGATTCTCGAAGTAAAAATAGAAATACATGATCGCAATCAGCAAGAAGATACTAAACAACGCATACAAATAGTTCGCACCGTTATTCCGTATATGATCGCTGAAATTTTTCATTTCCATTCCCACGACCAAAAACATTGCGATTGCGACAAAAACGACGAAATGCACGAAGAACATCAACGCACTTTTCAACGTGTCTTTTTTCGTCCATTCTTTGCCGAATTCTCTTACAGCCATCTTTCGTTACTCTCCTTCCACGGTTTCCCCGTCCTTCTTTTTCGAGGTTTTCCGCGTCTTTTCTATGGCGGACTTGTCCGCCCTCTCCGCGTCCTTTTCGTACGCGCGTATGATTCGCATTACCAACGGATGCCTTACAACGTCCTTTGCCGTCAATCTGCACACCGAAATCCCATCCACGCCGTCCAAAATATCCGTTGCATGCACAAGACCGCTGTCCTTGCCGTCCAAATCGATTTGCGTGACGTCGCCTGTGACAACCGTTTTACTCCCTTCACCCATACGAGTCAAGAACATTTTCATTTGCTCTTTCGTGGTGTTTTGCGCCTCGTCGAGAATGATAAACGCATTCGACAGCGTACGCCCACGCATATACGCAAGCGGTGCGACCTCAATCGCCCCTCGTTCCATCAGCTTGCCGTACGTTTCCAAGCCAAGCATTTCCTGCAAGGCATCGTATAAGGGACGCAAGTAGGGATCGACTTTTTCATGCAAGTCCCCTGGCAAAAAGCCAAGCTTCTCCCCTGCTTCTACGGCAGGACGGGTGAGAATGATTTTTTCCACCTGCTTGCTCTTAAACGCCGACACCGCCATACAAACCGCCAAATAGGTTTTCCCCGTACCAGCCGGTCCAACGCCAAACACGACCGTGTTTTTCTTGATTGCGTCCACGTAGGTTTTTTGACCGACCGTCTTGCACTTGATTTGCTTGCCTCGCGCCGTGATTGCGATTACCCCACTTTCAAGCGTGGATATTTCCCCCGCCCGACCTTCCTTTGCAAGCTCGATGCAGTACGCCATTTTTGTCTTGTCGATACTCTCACTCCCAGCGATTTTCGTCAAAGAGGAAAGGACTTCCGCGCCGATTCTCACCTCGTCTGCGTCCCCTTCCAAATGAATCTTCACGCCGTCCACGTACGCGACGATTCCCAGCTCCCTCGAAAGGAAATTTAAGTTTTCGTCAAACGCACCCAAAATCCGCGCGAGTCTATCTACCGAACCCGTATCGACGGTACGTTTAATCCTTTCGATTTTTTCCATATATTCTCCTTTGCTCCTTAAAAATTCATGCTTTGCGTTGCCGTATAAACGAGTCTTACGTGAAACGCGCCGCTCGATTCTTCGATTTTTTTCTCGGTAATTTCCACGTTTGTGCCAATTTCCAAATAGGCAATTGCAAACGCCTCTTCCGCTGTCTTTGCTTTCACGTCGCACTCCCATACGCACGAAAATCGTGCGCGTGCGATAATTTCAACGCGTACCTGCCCCCCATCTTCAAGGGAAAAACAGTCGTCTACAATCGCTTGACCAAGCTCTACTCTATCCCCGACTTTGACCAGCGGCGTACCGCGCAGCACCGTCAAGGCAAGTAGCTCGCCCGTATAGTTTGCTTGCATCTTCCCTGTTTGCGCATACTCGCTTGCAAAAGGACTTAAACGAGTCTCTACAATCAATCGACTGCCCGATTTTTTGATAGAACAATACTCCACACCATCAAGGGCAAGAATTTGCGAACAAACCCAATCCTCTTTTCCCGATGCATAGGGCGAAAAGGGTTTTATCCCCGCCCTTTCCAGGAAAATACGCGTTTCACGCGCATAAACGTCCGTTCCGACGTACTCCACCTTGAATACGAATCGATCCGCATAAAGGGTGATTGCCATGAAGAGTAATATTCCAAGCAAAAGCCCCACTCGGGAAAAAAGCTTTTCTATCCTACCAAGCAAGCCCACGCTTCCGCAGTCACTCACTTTATAGGGTGCAAATTCGGTGCTCGGAAAGACCGCAAGCACCCTTCCTAAATCCTTTTGCTTCACACGCAAGGATAGGTGCGTTTTGTCGAGCTTTCGAATGGAATAGAGGGTAATTTTCGCTCTTTTTAGGCGCAATAGCGCGCGCTCGGGCATTATTCCTTCGATTGTGAGTTTGCGATAAGCATTTCCAAAAAGGCTCATTTTTCGCCACCCTTGGAAAGGAATTCCACCACGGCGATTTTGCCGCTGATTTCCAGATCCCCATCGCAATATTTTTTAATCGAAAGCCCCGTTCCGCGCACCGATACACGACCTTGCGAAAAACACAAAACAATCGCTTCCGACGTGAAATCTTCTACCGCTTTCACGCCCTCGAAATAACCGCCGCCATACGGCACGATAATACATCGAGCCCCTGCAAATCCGTCTGCGTTTTTGAAAATTTCCTCGTATAACCGCATACCCCACCCCACTTCTCATAGTATATGAGTATGTGGAAAAAGATATGACTTTTCTAAAAACACACCATACAGGTATGCGTTGAACTATTCAAGAATGTGCAATAAATCTTCCTTACTCTTTTGCGGATCATCCGTTTTACAAACAATCGTCAAGACGTCGCCGCCGTGCAAAATGGTGTCGCCGTCGGGAAGAATCGTTTCTTCGCCGCGCGCGATACTCGTCACCCTCGCCCCTTGCGGCCACAGCACGTCGCGAACCTCTCTTTTATCCGCTAACGCACCTTTTACAAGGGTGATGGTAAACATCTCTCTTACCGCGCGTTCGTGAATACCCGTTTCGTGTTCGTACTGTTCGAGCAGCTCTTCATAGATACCGTCCGTTCTCGACATTTCCCCGATGATATAGCTAATGGAAACAGCGATGATAACGGGAAGTAGATGGGCAAAGCTGCCGGTAAACTCGCAAATCATCACAATGGACGTGATAGGTGCTTTTACGACCGCCGTAAAGAACGCCGACATACAAATCATCACCATCAAATCCCAATGCTCGCCGTCCATTCCCCATTCGAGCCATACTTTATTGAGCAAACCGCCCAAGCATGCACCGATGGCGATAATCGGAATAAAGATACCGCAAGGAATCCCCGAACCGACGTTGATAGACGTGATAAAGATTTTCAAAAGCAGGACGGTGATTACCAGGCTCAACACCATTTTTACAGGCTCTGCACCGCCGTACGAACCAAGTCCTTCAATCAAATTATGTCCGCCGCCCATTGCGCCAACCGCAAGCAAGGAAGCAACGCCGCCAAAGAGTACGGCAAGCATCACACGTACGCCGTGGGTGATTTTGTCGTTCTTTACCCGAATCAGCTTGAAAAGCTTGCGCATACCAAAGCAAAGTTTATAAAAGAGCACGCCCAAGACACCGCAGGCAAGCCCTGCTAACACTACGTACCCATAGCAAGATAACGGTAAATCGGTGAAGACGTAGGAATGAAAAGCGTTTGCAATTTCCATATCGAGAAGATTGTAGATCACCGTTTTCGTCAGCATTCCGAAAATAACGGAAAACGCCGAACAAATAAAGACTTCAGGCGTAAGCCGTTTATAAGCTTCCTCAAAAGCGAAAGCTACGCCCGTCAAGGGTGCTCCACCTGCCACGGCAAGACCGGTACAAGCCCCGCTCGCCGCTTGGTATTTACGAATCATTTGATTGCGTTTCAAGGTTGCCGCCACGCCGTCCCCTGCGCTTGTACCGATGAGTACGGACGGTCCCTCCGCGCCGATGGAAAGTCCCATAAAAATACTCAAAAGGCTCGCCGCAAACATCGCAGTCATATCCCGCCACCATTTCAAGGGCACGATACCGCGCGTTGCACCTTCTGCCTGTGGAATCCCACAGCCACGGATTACGGAAGAAATATTCACCGCCACTCCGAGCAAAAAACCACCGCCAAAAAGCGCTAAAAAGAGCAAGGGAATGAATGCGTGATGATTACGCACGTACGCATACACGTCACGTGAAATCTCTTCCCCCTCGTGCGCCAAAATCGTAAAAGCGGTGACGACCGCACCAGCAAAAACACCCGTGATACAGCCGACAATGACAAGCTCAAGAAAGTTTCTATACAGGTTCCCCTTTTTATTCGGTTTTTTTATTTCTCTTGTTCCCATAAGCCTTCTTAATGAAACTGTCCTCTATGCAGCTCCGCATACGCACCGTTTTTTGCCAAAAGCTCGCTATGCGTACCCTTTTCCACAACCTTGCCTTTATCCATAACCAAAATACAATCAGCGTGTACGATGGTGGAAAGTCTATGCGCGACGATAAAGGACGTCCTTCCTTCCATGAGTTTGGTGAATGCGTCGGAAATCTTCAACTCCGTACGCGTATCGATGGACGAAGTCGCTTCGTCCAAAATCAGCATGGGCGGTTTTGTAAGCATAATACGCGTAATACAAAGGAGCTGTTTTTGTCCTTCCGAGAGTACGCCGCCGTCCTTGATAACCGTATCATACCCCTTTTCCATACGCTTGATAAAGCTATGCGCATGCGCCGCCTTCGCCGCGGCAATCATTTCCTCGTCCGTTGCCGTCGGTTTGCCCATTTTTAAGTTCTCTCGCACCGTGCCGTTTTTCAGCCACGTTTCCTGCAAGACCATACCGTAGCTTCCACGAAGGGATTTCCGAGTGATTGCGCGCACGTCTTTTCCATCCACGCAAACCCTGCCGCCATCCACGTCGTAAAAACGCATAAGCAGGTTGATAAGCGTCGTTTTGCCGCTGCCCGTTCTCCCAACGATTGCCACCCGTTGCCCAGGCGTGACCGTCAAGGAAAGCTCTCGAATAAGCTCCTGCTCATCCGTATAGGAAAAGCTAACATTTTCGAGCGCCACGTTCCCTGCCGCTTGACTTAAAACGTCGCTGCTTTCGTCGGATATTTCTTCCGTTTCGTCTATCAATTCAAAAATCCTGCCTGCGCAGGTAAACGCGCCTTTAAGCTCGGTGATAACCCCCGAAATTTCATTGAACGGCTTGGTGTACTGGTTGGCATACGAAAGGAATTTCGTCAGTCCGCCGACCGTAAACGCCCCCCTGCTCACGTCGAGTGCGCCCACAAGCGCAACCGCCGCATAAATCAAATTGTTGATAAAACGAGTAGACGGATTGGTGAGGGAAGAATAGAAGGTCGCATTCATCGTCGCCTTTTCCAAGCGCGCGTTGATTTCGTTAAATTTTTCCTCGTTTTCCTCTTCATGCCCGAAGGCTTTGGTCGTCTTTAAGCCGCCGACCGCCTCTTCCACAAACGCTGTTTGTTCGCCGCGCGTCGCCGTTTGTTCCTTGAAAAACTTATGGGTATGCGTTGCGACAAACCGTGCCACAAACAGCGATATCGGGGACGCCAAAACGACGATTAAACCGATTTTCCAGTTTGTCAAAAGCATGAAGATGATTGTACCGAGAATGGTCGCAATCCCCGTCAAAAACTGCGTAAAGCCGAGCAATAAACCATCGGAAAATTGATCCGCATCGGCAATGATACGGCTCACCGTGTCGCCGTGTGCGTGGGTGTCGATATACTGCAAGGGCAACACACCGATTTTGCGGAATGCGTCCGCACGCAAGTCCCGCACGACGTTGCAGGAAATACGGTTATTGCAAAGGCTCATCAGCCATTGACTAATCCCTGCAATCCCTACGACAAGCCCCGTCTTTAAGAAGATTTCTTTCATCTTCGACCAAGCCACGCCATATTCCACGATACAATCGATTGCGTCCCCGAAAAATACGGGTACGAACAAGGTCGCGCCGACGCTTATTAGCGCAAACACGATAGACCCAATCAAGGAAATCGGATATTTCCCTACGTACTGCAATACTCGGCGGAAAGTACCCTTTTTCGCCGTTTGTTTTACGGGTGTGTTTTTCATACCTGCACACCCCCTTCTTTTTCGTCTACGTATTGGGAACGGTAAATTTCACGATAGACCTCGCACGACGCAAGCAATTCCTCGTGCGTACCAATCCCCACGGCCTTCCCATCGTCCAGCACCACGATTTTATCCGCATGCTGTACGGACGAGGCTCGTTGAGAAACGATAATCGTCGTTGTTTGTAAAGTTTTTATATCCTTGCGCAACTCCGCATCCGTTGCATAGTCAAGCGCAGACGAAGAATCGTCGAGAATTAAAATTTCCGGCTTGCGCACAAGCGCACGCGCGATAGTCAGGCGCTGTTTTTGCCCGCCCGAGAAGTTTTTGCCCCCTTGCTCTACTTCCGCATCCAGGCCGCCCTTGCCTTCCACCACTTCGCTTGCTTGCGCAAGTTTAAGTGCCGTGAAAAGCTCCTCGTCCGTCGCATCCGCTTTGCCCCAAAGCAGGTTTTCACGAATCGTACCCTTGAAAAGTCGGGCTTTTTGCGGTACAACGCCAATGCGCTCACGCAAATATTCCTGCATACTTGCCGCACGCACGTCCTTGCCGTCCACGCGTACCTGCCCGCCGCTTACGTCATAGAAATGGGGAATGAGATTGACCAAGGTTGTTTTGCCCGAGCCCGTACCGCCGATAATCCCAAGCGTTTCTCCCCGACGAACGGTGAAAGAAACGTTTTCCAAAGCCTCGTCGCCGCCGTCGTTATAACGCGCGGATACGTTTTCAAAGACAATAAACTGCTCGTCGTTGAGCGTTTCCGTTTCTTCGTCCGCAATAATTTCAATCGAGGGCTGCATATCCAAAACGTGCTCGATACGGCTTGCCGAAGCAGCCGCCTTTGCCACGGTGACAATCAAATTCGCAAGCTTGATCAGCTCGATTAAAATTTGTCCCATCAAGTTGTAGAGCGCAATCACCTTTCCTTGCGAGAGTGCGCCGCCGTCCACACGGATTGCGCCCACCCACAAAAGCCAAATAATCGCCGCATTGATGAGTATAAACGTGAGCGGATTGGTAATCGCCGCAATCGCGCCGACAAATTTACTGCTTCTATTTTGCTCGTCGTTTCTCTCACGGAAAATTTCTTGTTCCTTTTCCTCTTGACAAAACGCGCGGATTACTCTTACGCCGCCGAGATTTTCACGAGTAGAAAGCAGTACCTTATCCAGCTTGTCCTGCGCCTTTTTATACAGGGGCATACAAATCAGCATCACCGCATACACGACAATCGCAAGCACGGCAATCGTCGCCGCAAACACTCCAAACGAGCTTGGATCGATAATATACGCACAAATCATCGCGCCGAACACGATAAAGGGGGAACGCAAGAAAAGGCGCAAGAAAAGGTTAATCCCCGTTTGCATCTTGTCCACGACGCTCGTCATACGGGTAAGCATCGTCGCTTCGCCCATATTATCAATGTCTTTATAGGACAGCGTTTGCATTTTTTTGAACAAATCCTTACGCACGCCTGCGGATACGCCCGTAGCCACGCGCGCGGAAAAATATTGCGCGGCGACAGCAAAAGCGAAGCCGAGCAAACCGAACGCGCCAAGGAGCAAGCAGGCGTTGACTATGTAGCCCTTATCGGCGTGGTACTTTCCATCCACCGCCAAACCAAGCCCATTGTCCACGATTGCCGCCACGACGAAAGGCACCAAAAGCTCAAACGTCGCTTCCAGCAATTTGAAGAGCGGGCCAAGCGCCGTCCGCCCTTTATAGGGTTTGAAATACGCAAAGATTTTTTTCATACGGAATTATTATATCACGTTTTTGCATTAAAATCAAGAGATTTTAATAGGGTAACGAAAACCCCAGAAAAAAGTAAAAAAGAAACGACCCGACTTTCTTGTCGGGTCGTTTGCTATTATTCTTCCGCCACAACGGCCGTTTCTTCCAGCTCTTCTTCATAAGCAATCGGCAGTAAGCCCTCGTAAATCTTCTTCAAAAGCTCGATTTCAAGGAGTCTTGCACCGTCGTCCGTTTCGTCCAGTCGCTCGTTCTTGCGATACATTCTGCACGCATTGATAAAACGATTCGTAAACACCGCAAACACGATAAAGAACACTACGCTTGCCGCCGCCATACCAATGGTAATCCCGATATATTCGTTGCCGCGCGTCGTGAAATTCTTCATGCCGAAAAAGACGGTGAGAAGCAAACAAGCAATCACGGGAATTGCAGAAATTGCAAAGAAAATCCCACGTTTTAAGCGTCTTGCTTTCAAGATTTCTCTACGGTGGCGCTGTTTGCCTTCTACGTCCTCGCGCAGTGGCGTTTCTTCCGCTGTCAACGCTTCAAGCTTCGCCTTGAAAACGTCCTCGTATTTCTCACGAATGATATCCGTTGCGGCATACCCTAAATCGTATTCCAGACTTTCGATACTCTCGTCAACGTATTCGTTTGCAAGTACGTCGGGGTCGGTGAAATCCGCTGTCTTGGCACGCCAATACCCAACGGACGCTTCCGTTGCTTCGTCGTCGTATTTCAGGGCTTTTTCATATTTCAGCTCCGCCGCCTTAAAGCTCCCCGTCGCCAAAAGCTCTTCCCCTTCCTTACAAAGTTGGTCATACACCGCTTTTTTCGCCAAAGCTTCCTCTTCACGGCGTTTTTTGAACGCCGCTACTTCTTCGGCGGTCATTTCCGCGAACGATTCTTCGTTTTCCTCTTCCTCTACGGGGAAAGCAAACGCAATTTCGTCTTCCAAAAGCTCCGTTTCCTCGCCTTCCACGTTCTCGTTTTTCGCAAGCTCGTCCGTTGCGTCCACGTACCCGTCCTTCGTCTTTTTTAAGCGCACGCCTCTTCCGTACTCGTCGTCAATCATTCTTTCTTCCATTATCGTTTACTCCTTATTCTTCGATAAAATTCCATTCTTCGTCCGTAAGCTTGTACGGATTTTTCCAACCTGACTTTTTGTCGTTCGGGTTTACCGACTGCAACACAATCGCACGGAATTTTCCCCTATATCGACTCTTCGCCCAACGGCACAGCTCCGCCGTTTCAAATATTGCAAAAACGCAGCTTCCAGAGCCCGTCATTGCGACCCCAAGCGGTGAAAAACTTTTCAGCTCTTCATACGCCCTTTCCACGTCGCCATTGAGATGCAGGGCAGGCTTATACAAGTCGTTCATCACGTACCTGCCTATGCCCTCTTGATCATTTTCGCAGACCGCTTGGATACAATTTTGCGTAAAACTTTCCCGCCATTCAAGCGTTTTTGGGAGCTCGTCGTACTTTTTATAGCACGCCCCCGCCGACACTTCCGAGCTCGGACAAAGCAACAAAAAATACAGCTTCGTATTCGTTTCAATCGGCGTGACGATTTCGCCCCGCCCTTGCATTCTTGCAAAACCACCCGTCAGCATATACCCCGTATCACTCCCGAGCTTGTCCGCAATCTCTTTTAATTTTTTATAATCGGTCACGCCGTAGAGCTTTGCCATACCGTTCAAAACGCCGCTCACGTCCGCCGACGAACCGCCAAGTCCTGCGCCCATCGGAATATTCTTATAAACGGTGATATCCGCACCGTTCGTGCCAAACGCTTTCGAAAAAGCTTCCGCCGCTTTGAGTGCGTTATTTTTCTCGGGGGGAATACTCTCGCTCCCCAAGCCGTGCATCGTCACGCTACTGAGCGGATTCTTGCGTTTTTTCAGCACCACCAAGTCAAAAACGTCGACGCTGCACACCAAAGAATCGAGCATGTGATACCCCTGCTCCACACCCGTGACTTCGAGCGTTAAATTGACTTTTGCGTATGCCTTTATCTTGACTTTGTTCATGCTCTACACCCAAAATTGCGGTGGGGAACACCCCACCGCGAGATTGTTCTTATAGTATTTTACCATATTTTTTTTAAAATTTCAATATTTTAGAGCATTTTCTATACGTTTTTCCGTATTTTTTATCGAATTTGCCGATAAACGTAGATTTTATCTGTTTCCGAAAGAGGAAATTTCAAGTCGGGGTTGCTCTTTTCCAATTCCTCGGGCGTACAACGGAGTTTTTTCGCCACCGACCATAAATCCGCACCTGCCCCGGGCAAGTATATCGAAAAGGCGCAGTCTTCCACCTCGTAGGCATCCCCTTCTTCCAGCTCGGACACGTACTCCCATTCGCCGTTTTGATAGGAACGGACGCACAGCTTCAAAATTCCCTCCGCTTCCATTTCCCCCGTACGCTTTCTCCGTACGTTGATGGCGCAAATCATACCATCCGCTTCTACAATATCCCCCTGCGCGTCCAAAGAAAACGCAAACGGCAAGGAAAGAGAAACGCTCCGCTTCGAGCCGTCGCCGCCCGAAAAAATAATTTCCGCAAGCGCCACGCCTTCCGCTTCAAACCCATTTTCCGTTTTTTTGCAAGCAATTTCTACACGTGGCAACACCGCCGCCTGCAAGACGATATCCCCCTCTACCGCAGGGGAAATTGCAGCGATTCCACTCACTCTTTCCACTTGTTTTTGCACGTTCGTTAAATACCTGCCCCCATCCTTTCGCTTGTGCAAGGTCAAAGGCGCGGCAATCGAATAGCCGTCTTGAACCACCTCGATTTCTTCCTGTACGTAGACGAAACAGTCCGCCGAAAGGGTGTAGGAAAAGACGATTTTACTCTTCCCCTTTTCCTCGTCCGCACCGACCGTTAAGTAGGCGGATTTCACCTGCACCCTCGCGCTTGCCATAGACTCGCCAAACGCTTCGTCACAAGGCACTTGCATACGGAAAGGGGTAAGTCGTTCATACGAGCAAACACGCTCGTCGGCGGTCAATACGCAAATATTGAGCGCAATTTCCCCTTCCAGCTCGATTTGTCCGCCCTTAGCTTCCGCCCGATAGATCATCGCGCGTTCGCTATGCAATAAGACGTCGCCCACGTAATCGGAGTCAAATTCATCTTCCCCGTCCGTTTCCCCCGTCACGCAGAGGCTTTTACGAACGGTGATGGGCGCAGTTTTGGCAATTAAGCCTTCGCCGCCTGTCAAATATTCCATTTGTTTACCGCCGTAAACGAGAATTTCCGCACCGACAATGATTGAAAAATATAATCCCGAGCCTTCCCTGCGCCAAGTGACGTTTTCCGCACAAAGCGCCGTTTTCGCAAAACATGCAGGCGTGACCTCTTTCCCTTCCGCCTTGTGGAAAAACTCCACGCCGCGCTCCGCGCGGCAGACCTTTTTATCTCCGTCCTCATAAACAACGGTGAGCACCACTTTGCCACCGTATTTCACTTCGCCGTCCGCGCAAACGCTTTCGGCGGGCACGGTTTTTGCTTCCACCGCCAAAATACTGCTGATTTCACTACCAGGCAAACGGCATTCCACCATTGATTGCCCGTGAAGACTCGACACTTCGCCTATGAAACGGTAGGTTTCTATTTTGGGTTGCACAAACATTTTTTTACTCCTCCTTACACTTGCCATACTTGCTTTTTATCCTATGCAAGGGATAGGAGTAATATGCCAAATTTTGAGAAAAACGGTATAAAAAACCTCGTCTTCGCGCATACTTATCTTATGATTAAGCCAAGTAAAAATATATCGGACGTAAAAAGATTGGTCCATGAGTGCCATGCGCAACGAGTCGCCGTGCGCGTCAATTTAGGTAGAAACAAAAGCATAAGCTATTCGGGGATTCTTTCGGGGATTTACCCCGCTCTTTTCACCATCAAGCCCGACGAGGACGGATTTTTAGGAAAAACCTCTTATTCCTATTCCGACCTACTTTGCGGCAACGTAAAAATCAAGAAGCTTGAAAATAAGGAAGCGTAAAACGCCTTGATTTTACAGCAAATCCGCCTGCGGAAAATTCCGCAGGCGGATTTGGTTTTATAACGTTTATTTTAGTGTTTCGAGATTCTTCGACTTCGCTAACGCTCCGCTCAGAATGACACAAATAGTAAATTTCAGTAGAGCAGGTACGAGTTGAATCACTCTTCCAGCACTTTTTTCAGGAACTGCCCCGTATAGCTATTTTTCACGTTCGCCACTTCTTCGGGCGTGCCTTGACAAACAATCGTGCCGCCGCCGTTGCCCCCCTCAGGGCCAAGGTCGATAATATAATCCGCCGTCTTTATCACGTCAAGATTATGCTCGATTACAAGCACCGTGTTGCCACCCTCTCGCAGTTTTAACAAAATCTTAATCAGCTTGTCCACGTCGTAGCTATGCAAGCCCGTCGTCGGCTCGTCCAAAATATAGAGCGTCTTGCCCGTCGAGCGTTTCGCAAGCTCCGTCGCAAGCTTCACACGCTGCGCCTCGCCCCCCGAAAGGGTCGTCGAGCTTTGCCCAAGCTTGATATACCCCAAGCCCACGTCGTTGAGCGTCTTGATTTTGTTGTAAATCATCGGTACGGGCGCGAAAAACTCACAAGCCTCTTCCACCGTCATATCCAGTACGTCGAAAATGCTCTTACCCTTGTACTTAACTTCCAACGTTTCCCGATTATATCTCTTGCCACCACACACCTCGCAGGGTACGAAAATATCGGGCAAGAA
>JAZORL010000190.1:0-7184 GCA_045656625.1 Candidatus Scatosoma sp.
ATTGATCATCCGATAGCTGTTGAGTTTCGGCAAAGCGGGAAGGCGGTGCTTGGGGAAACGGAGATTGCAACGCGGCATATGCGCGCAACGTGTATTGGGATTACGGGCACAAATGGAAAGACGACGACGGTTTCTCTATTGACGGAAATTTTGAATAATGGGGGAATGATTGCAAAATCCTGCGGAAACATCGGTGCGCCAATGGTAGGCTTTTGTGATATGAATGAGGAAGAGGTTGCTGTTGCGGAAATATCGAGTTTTCAATTAGAGACGCTCAATTCGTTTCGTCCGCATATTGCGATTGTATTAAACGTGACGGAGGATCATCTTAATCGTCACTACAATATGGAAAATTACGTTTTTCTAAAACGAAAGCTACTGAAAAATCTAACGGAAACGG
The DNA here is from genome assembly GCA_045656625.1 of Candidatus Scatosoma sp. Taxonomy (GTDB): domain Bacteria; phylum Bacillota; class Clostridia; order Christensenellales; family Borkfalkiaceae; genus Scatosoma. The sequence continues at coordinate 401 of JAZORL010000190.1, forward strand.
AGTATGCAATCCTAAATTATGATGATCCGATTGTGCGAGAATTTTCCGCGAAAACAAAATCCAAAGTTTTGTATTTTTCGGTGCGTGAACGCGTACATGGTGCCTATTATTTAGACGGGACACTCTATTTTGGCGAGGAAAAAATTCTTGCGGCTTCCGAGCTTTTTGACGATAGTTTACATAATATTCAAAACGCCCTTGCGTGTATTATTGCAGCAAAGCTGATGGGGATAAAAACAGCGGATATCGCAGCTTCGCTTACTTCGTTTAAGGGGGTACGGCATCGCTTGGAGTTTGTGGATGAGATTGACGGCGTTTACTATGTAAACGATTCAAAGGGAACAAACGTAGATGCAACGGTGAAAGCTTTATCTGCAATCAATACGGATATTGTTTTGCTTTTGGGTGGAAAAAATAAAGGTTATAACTATGCAAAACTTTTTAAGGCGGTGGGAACTTCACGAGTGAAACACTCCGTCTTATATGGTGAAAATCGTTATGAGCTGCTTGAAAGTGCGCGGGGTTTGGGAATCCATGCTTTTACGTTGTGTGAATCTTTTGATTTTGCCGTTCGTATTGCGATGATGAAAGCGGAAAAGGGGCAAACGGTGCTTTTAAGCCCTGCAAGCGCAAGTTTTGATGAATTTGCGGGATATGAGGAAAGAGGTGATAGATTTGTGGAAATCGTCCGTTCTATCGCAAAGGATGAAAGCAGGGAAAAAGAAGAAAGTATCCCATTCAACGACGGTGCTTCCGACGAGGAAAAAGAATAAAAAACGCGGAAATATATTTATTCTGATTTTGACGATTGGATTGGCGTTTTTTAGTTTAATTGCGATATATTCCGCGAGTGGCTACGTTGCTAAAACGCAGTACGGCGACGCATGGTATTTCGTGAAAAAACAGGGGATTGGATTTGCTGTTGGATTAGTCGCAATGCTCCTTTGCTGTCGGTTTGATTATCATAAGCTGCAAGGTAAAAGGGCGAGATGGGTTTGCTACGTAGTGCCTGTGATTTTGCTTGGACTTGTATTTGTGCCTGGACTGGGAAAGACAAATTATGGTGCGACACGCTGGATTGGCGTTGGCGGTTTTACTTTACAGCCGTCGGAGCTTGCTAAATATGGTTTTGTGATTTTTGCATCGGCGTATATGGCGGACAATATGGGGCGCGTACGTACCTTTAAGGGTGTTTTGCCCGTGCTTTTGACGGGTGGGCTGGTGTGCGGTTTAATTATTATTGAACCGAATATGTCGGTGACGATGTGTGTGGCGCTCGTGATGCTTTCGATGCTGTTTATCGGCGGTATGAAAATCAAACATTTTTTGGTTATCTTCATACCTGCTATGCTCGCTGTGCCGATTATGATTATTGCCGAGCCGTATAGAATGTCCCGATTGAGCGCCTTTATTGATCCGTGGGAATCCCCAAAGGGAGAGGGGTATCAGCTGATACAATCCTTATACGCATTAGGGAATGGCGGTTGGTTTGGGACGGGGCTTTTCAATTCAAGACAAAAATATCGTTTTTTACCGTTTGCGGAAAGTGATTTTATACTTTCGATTATTGGCGAGGAGTTTGGTTTTGTTGGTATTTTTGTGTTGTTTGGGGTTTGCGTTGCGTTAATCTTTCAAGGGATAAAAACGGCGAGGGAAGCGCCTGATTTTTTCTCGTTTTTGCTTGCATCGGGGATTACGTTGGTTTATGGAGTGCAAACCTTGATCAATGCGCTTGTGGTGAGTGGTAGTATACCACCGACAGGGTTGCCACTGCCGTTGATTAGTTCGGGAAATACTTCGCTTATTATTACGATGGCGTCGATGGGGGTGTTGTACACTATATCCGCAGGCACAAAAGAAAATGGAACGTTCATACAATAAAGCAAAGGAGCTTTGTCGTATGGATAAATTCATCATTGATGGCGGTGAAAAATTATATGGAAAGGTGACGTTGCAAAGCGCGAAAAACACGGTGTTGCCTTTGCTTGCGGCATCCGTACTTACGGATGAACAAGTGCGCATACGGAACGTGCCAACGATTAACGACGTGGAAAATATGCTACATATTTTAAGTGAGGTCGGTTGCGTGATTCGGCGCAACAAGGAATACGTTGTTATCGATAGCTCAAACGCAGTTTCCCACGAAATTCCTGCAAGGTTGACAAGGGAACTGCGTTCTTCCGTTTTTATGCTTGGATCGGTCTTGACTCGTTTTCAGCGCGCTAAAATTTCCTATCCGGGTGGGTGTGATATTGGACTTCGTCCAATCGATTTGCACTTATCGAGCCTGAAACGGCTTGGTGTGAAGATTATCGAAAAGGATGGGTATATCGATTGTCAAGCGGAGAAATTGAAAGGCTCGGAGATTCTCTTGGATTTTCCGAGTGTGGGCGCGACGGAAAATATTATTCTTGCGGCGGTGAAGGCGGAAGGAATTACGATTATTCGAAATGCCGCCAAAGAGCCTGAAATTATCGATTTGCAAAATTTCCTTAACGCAATGGGCGCACGCATACGCGGTGCGGGCGGAGGAACGATTGTTATTGAAGGGGTAAAACGTCTGCACGGAATTGATTATACGCCGATTGGGGATCGAATTGAAGCGGGGACGTACTTGATTGCGGCGGCAACCTGCGGCGGGGAAATTGAAATGCTGGGCGTTCCCTCTGAAAATATTGCGGCGCTTTTGCATAAATTGCGTGAAAACGGTTGCAAAATACATACGAAAAATGATAAAATAGAATTATCCAGCGATGGGCGCTTGAAATCGGTGAATATCGTGGAAACAATGCCGTTTCCTGGTTTTCCAACGGATATGCAAGCGCAATACGGCGCTTTGTGTGCTACGGCGAGGGGGACGACGCTGATTGTCGAGAACCTCTTTGAAACACGCTATCGCTATGCGGCAGAGTTGAAGCGCATGGGTGCGGATATTATCGTGCGTGATCGTACGGCGATTATTCGAGGGGTGGAGCGGTTGCACGGCGCATGCGTGACGGCGAGCGATTTGCGTGGCGGTGCTGCGCTGGTAATTGCGGCACTTAAAGCGGAAGGGCAAAGCACGGTGATGGATCTTTCCCACGTGGATCGCGGTTATGCGGATTTTGAGGGGAAATTAAAAAAGCTCGGTGCAAAGATTAGGCGTGTGCGAGTGTAAGCCATAAATGGCCAAAGAAGAACGAATGAGGATGAAAAATGCGACGTAAGATTCTCGTAATAACTTTAACGGTTTTACTGTTTTTATCGGCTGCGGTATTGGGCGTTTCAGCGGTGTTTCGTGTGAAATCGGTCGTGATAGAGAAGAGTACCGTTTCGGAAGCTGCCTCAAAAGAGGCAGCCGCATTCCAACAACGTTTGGAGGATGCGTATTTGAAGGACAGTATGCTTTTTGTGGATGATTCGGAAGCGGAAGAGATTATCAAAGAATTTCCTTATTTTCGTTTGACGGGTTTTAGAAAAGAACAACCGAATAAAATCGTTGTTTCCATTTCGGAGGATGCGGAAGTATACTCGGTGGCAAAGGCAGACGGAACGGGGTATTATCAGCTTGGGGCAGATGGTTCGGTGCTTGGCGTGAGTGAAACACCGAAAAACCGTTTGGATGGAAAGGATAATGTCCGTTTGAAAGGTTTTAACGTGCTTGTGGATGGCGCGCAGCTTGTCGGGGATACGTGCTATTTGCCAATTATGGAATTTTGTCAAGAATTGGACGTTTTATTTGGTGGCATCCGTCGCAACGTAAAAGAGGTGAGCGTGTATAATAGAACGCCGTCTCAAGTGTTTGTTTTTGAGATGTTTGAAAGCGTAAAGATGTACGTTGTTGATCCGTCGATGCTGACAAAAGAAAAGGCGGCGATGGCAGTGGATAAATACCTGTCCCTATCGGACGAGCAAAAATTGAAGGGTTGTATCGTCGTTTCGGGTTCGGAAAACGAACCGATTGTAGTATATAATCCCGTTGATAATTTTTCATCGTAAAATAGACGAAAAACACGAAAAAAACACGCAATTTTGCGTGTTTTTTTTATTATGCTTATTGACATTTCTCTATAAATAGTGTATAATTAAAACATAATTTGTCGTTTTAACGTATATTCCCACGTTTGGAGAAATTTTTATGAAAAACAAAAGCGTCGCAATTTTGGATATTCGCTCGAAAGAGGTCACCTTTTTGCTTGGTTCGAAAGGGGTGAACGATACTTTTGTTTTTAGCGGCAATCATACGGAAACATACGAAGGATATTCGGTAGAAGGATTTATCGACGAGGAGTCTTTCCGTCGTGCCGTGCTTGCGGCAATTACGTCTGTGCGTCAAAACTATGAAGGTATAATTGATGAATTGTACGTTGGCTTGCCTTCTTGTTTTATTTCCGTGCAAACGAAGGGGCATACGATTTCTTTCCCGTCGAAACGTAAAATTTCAGCGCAAGACGTGGATGCGCTTTTCGAAAGCGGATTGAACGATTTGATGCAAGCAGGGCACTGTATTCGCAAATCTGGCATGTATTTTACCCTCGGGGATAATCGTCGATATTTCCAAACAAAGGATTTATACGGCGTACCTACGACAATGCTAAAAGGTGCGCTGTGCTATTATTTTGTTTCGGAAGCGTTTTACGACGGAATGATGAAACTTTTTGCAAGTTTTGGGTTTGAAAACGTACAGTTTATTCCTTCTACGCTTGCGCAAGCTACCTATCTCTTGCCGCAAAAGCGACGTGAGGGATATGCGTTTTTGCTGGACGTTGGTTTTTTGACGACTTCGATTTCTGTTATTTATGGAAACGGTATCGTTCACGAAGAATCCTTTAATTGCGGTGTTGGCACAATTTTGGTTTCTTTGATGGAAGAGTTCGGCGTCGACTATGCGCAGGCGGAAGAGATATTAGCGGCTGCGAATATTTCGGGTGGTTCTTTCCCCAAAGATATGCAATTTGCATTGGAATCGGGAGAAAAACAATTTTCCGTACAGGCAATCAACGACGTGATTAAGGTCGGATTGGACGTGACGTGTGAAAGAGTGGACAATTTCTTCGCTCGCTATTATAAAGACAAGAAAACGGCAGGATTACTTGTAAATCCCATCAGTGTCACGGGGGAAGGTGTGAACGAAATTAAGGGGCTTGCGGAGCACGTGTCCAAGCGCTTGAATCGATTGACGGAGATTGTTTTTCCCGAGCTACCCTTCTATGGTAAGCCTTCCTTTTCTTCGAGGATAGGGTTGCTTAACGCGGCGTTGACAAATAAAGAAAAAGTGGGTTGGATTGCAAGATTATTCGGAGGAAAAAGAAAATGATGGACAATTACGATAACAGCGGCTACGGCTACCTTGAAAATAATAGCTATTCCACGGAAACAAGTGCAAATAATCTTTCCGGGGTTGCGAAAATAAAAGTTATTGGCGTTGGCGGCGCAGGGAATAACGCCGTTGATAGATTGATTGAATCGGGCTTAAAGAGTGCGGATTATATTGTTGTAAATACGGATAATCAAGCGCTTGCGAGATCGAAAGCAAGCAAACGCATTCAAATCGGCGTACAACTTACCAAAGGACTTGGCGCTGGTGCTGATCCCTCGGTTGGCCGAGCTGCGGCAGAAGAAAATAAGGAACAAATTCAAGAGGTTCTTCGCGATACCGATTTGTTGTTTATTACCGCAGGTATGGGTGGTGGCACAGGTACGGGTGCAGCTCCTGTAATAGCAAAGATAGCGAAAGAAATGAAAATTTTGACGGTGGCAGTCGTGACGTTGCCGTTTACCTTCGAGGCAAAGCGCAGAATGGATAATGCCATCGCAGGCATCGAAGAATTGAGAAAATCCGTCGATTCGATTATCACGATCCCTAACGATAAGATTCGTCAAGTGGTCAAGAAAAACACTTCTTTCCCCGAAGCCCTTAAAGTTGCGGACGAGGTTCTTCGTCAAGGTATTCGCGGTATCGCGGAATTGATTGTTAAACCGTCCTTAATTAACTTGGATTTTGCGGACGTGAAAACGACCTTAAAGGGTCGTGGACTCGCACACATGGGTATCGGCGTTGCGAAAGGCGAAAAACGTATTTTTGACGCAGTGCGCTGTGCGGTTGGCAGTCCTTTGTTGAATACAACGATCGAGGGGGCAAGCTCGGTAATTTTGAACGTTATCGGCGGTACGGATCTTTCCTTGGACGAAGTTGTCACGGCGGATGATTTGGTAAAAGGGGTTATCGATTACTCCGCAAACGTAATCTTCGGCGCATGTATTGATGAAAATATGTCCGACGAAGTGGAAGTCGTTATTATTGCGACGGGTTTTACCAATAATCAAAATGGTTTTGGGTTTGACACGAATAACGCCGCGTTTAGACAAGCCGCTGAGTTGTCGGATAGAATCAATAACGTTTACGATAATCAAGCAGCGCTGGGGAATCCCTATGGATATCCCACGCAGCAGCCGATATATGGGCAGGCTCTTCCTACGTTTGGTCAGCAGCAACCTGCTCCGAGTGTTGCGCAGCCTATCGATACGGTTCCTAACGTTCAACCTTTAAATCCGACGGAAACGTTTGAGCCTGACGATTTGATTCCAAATACGGAAACTCCCGTGGAGGAAAAAGAGAAAAGACGTCGTCCAAGATTTGTGGATTTCTTTATGAGAAGAAACAAAGATAAAGACGAAACGGAAGAAAATTAATGCGTGAATCGCCGCCGAAGGAAATTCGGCGGCGATATTTTTATATCCCCATAAATTTGAAAGAGCACCCGTTTTTGCGAGTGCTCTTTCGAGGAAGAATAAATCAGATATG
>JAZORL010000191.1:0-6306 GCA_045656625.1 Candidatus Scatosoma sp.
ATTTATATTATAATACAACCAAGGTGAACCTATGGCACAAAATATTAAAGAATTATCATTTTTACAAAACGACGTCGAATTTGCGACGCATTTAACGCACGATAAAGATACGTTTATCCATACGCACTCCTTCTACGAAATTTTTTACGTAACGGAAGGCGAAATTACGCATATACAAAATGGGAAACGCCAACTTATTAAAACGGGCGATATGTTCTTCTTGCGCCCTAATGATATTCATACGTTCAAGAGAACGGGCGAATGTACGCATAGAGATATTATTTTTTCAAAAGAGCTATTTGAAACCGCTTGTAAATACGTTAGCCCCACCCTTTTAGATGAAATCAATCGAAGTATTTTCCCTTTGCATATACAAATTGATTCTGCTCAAATTGAATATCTTGAAAAACTATTAAATTTCATCAAATATATGTCGCCGAGCGTTGAAAAATATAAACCGTTTCTCATCAATAGTTTCGCCGCGCATATATTAGGCTTTCTTTATCTTTCCGACAAAGAAGAACAACCGCCGTATCCAAGATGGTTTCAATCCCTTCTTGCCAATCTAAACGACCCTATCCACATCAAAGCAGGAATCCAAAGCGCAATGGCTGAAATCAATTATAATTATATCTACGTAAGCCGCGTTTTCAAAAAATATATCGGCGTTACTATGACCGAATATTTAACGCAACGGCGTATAGAGCTCGCCAAAGTTTACTTATCTACAACAAAAATGAATATTGCGCAGATTGCCGAAGAAGTCGGCTATCCTTATCCCTACCGCTTTAATCAAGTATTCAAGCAATATACAAACGATACCCCTAAAGAATATCGAAAAAAACACTCGAAACCAAGTTAAAGGCGTTCAAAGCCGAGTTAATCACTCTTATATGTCGATTAACTCGGCTTTTTTATTATACAAATTCTACAAGCACGCCTTCGCCTGCTTCCAAATGGATTCCCAAGTGCTGTTCATTCGCGGTCAGCGTTTTGCCTCTTTGAATGATATTCATTTCGTGATTGTCGTTCAAGTCAAGAATAACGTCCTGCGCCCCGTTGTGCGTATAGTTTACAACGTACAAAACGGTCCTCTTTTCGTACTCAAAACAACCCACGAGAGCTTCGCCGCGAAGCCCTTTCAGCTGGTGGAATTCCTTGCTATCAAGCACCATCGTGTTGCCTTCAAAGTCCGCCTTAATCGAATCAGACGGGATAATACCGACGTTGTACGCATTCATCAAAATTTCATCGACCGCTTCGACCTGCGCGTTCATCTTTTGCGCGTAGTAATACCAACGGTTGATATTGCCGTTCGCGCCGAAAAGACCGTTTCGCGTAAAATCATACGTGCCGTTCGGCGCATACGCGAAAAACAAGGGCTGGAAGCCTAAGAAATATTGAATCCCTTTAGAACCGCACGCCAAAGCCGTGTTTACGTTCCACATTAGCTGTCCTTCCGTAGGAAAAGGCTCGGGCAAGGATTCGAATTCAATCATCGCGTCGTTCCATTGCCCGCCAGCTTGAATAAACGACCAGTAAGGTATACCGTGTTTCTCCGACATCTCCTTGATAATCGCCAGATTGTTGAAATATCCTTTGTAACTCTTGAAATCCCATACGTAGTGATCCCAAGAAATATATTTACCATTCCCCTCACGATAGTATCTACCCACGTATTCCTCGTATTCGATGTCTTCCGTCCCCGAAGTATATTTCAAGGGACGTTCTTCCCACCTCGGAAGCATATTGACATAGGTGGAATATCTATGGTCGCTTACACGATTGATTGCCGCGTTTAATTGCCCGATATACTCAATTTTTTCGTAGTGCGGTTCATCGTAGGAATAGAAACCTACAAAGGATTTATAATCTGCAAACTCCGCAATTCTTTGGCTGACAAGTTCATCCGAAACCGTTTTCGTCCCGTGCGACATACTCACGATATCATAATCGTTGATATAGTAGCCGATGTTGTATTTTTCCGCAAGAGTCAATACCTTCTTGATACTCTCTCGCGCCTGCGGATACACTTCAGGACAGTACGTGAACAGGTTAATCCCTGCTTCCGAAAGCATTCTAATGTAATATTCGTCCGTGAAGTTGGGCATAGTATTACCGTTCGTCGAACCGTTGGGCGTATAAGGTCCAAAGTACAAGCCGATGGGCATCACGTCCCCACCGCCGATAATATCAAAGGAATATGTATTAACCACTCTATCGGGATACACCTTATCGTAATCGGTTACACCGCCTTCTTTCTTACACGATGCAAAGGCAAAAGAAGAAAGACTTAATAGGATTGCTAATGCAAGACTTATTTTTTTATTCATTCTTTCTTTCCTCCTTTGAACAACATATATACCGCGCCCAAAAGCGTTAAGCTTGCAATGGGCAATACCGTCAAACTACTGCTACAGCCACTCTTTTCGGGGGGGTCTGCGGTAAAGAGCGTTTCCGCACGGTTATCCCATTCGTCCACATACAAGAAATCATCCTGCGCAGGGAATTTACTTGATTGGAAATTCACTTCGACAAGTTTTGCATTTTTATCCGTATTTTCAATACTTAAATTATCAATCCAGAAGTTTGCACAATAGGAATCTTTACCGTTTGCCATATTGTTTTGTACGTAGTTAAAATCGTCGCCGTATCCCCAAATTTGCACAAATCCCATCGGGGTATAGCCAAGATTATATTCAAATACCTTTCCGTAACGGTTTTCCGGCTCTCCACTATATTTTACAAAAACCTGCAACACACCGTCAAGCATTTGAACTTTCAAATTTACACATCTTTCATTTCCTTCGCCGTCCAAACCATTTTCAAGCGCAAAGAAATTCTTTCCCCCCGATACCGAAGCCGTCTTTACAATGGAATAATTATTCAAAAGCACACAAGTGTAACTGATCGCATTTCCACCGCTATACACAGGCATCATATAGAAGAATAAGGATTGCACGACTGCTACTGACGAAGTTGTTTTAATCGCAGGGCAACCGATAGAAATCCCCATCCAGTTCGTCGCAGGTGTAATCACATTTCCTTGTTCATCCACTACTGCTTCCCTCTGAATATGCGGAATATCATAGGTCATTGTAAAATTGGAGTATTCTTGTTTCGTCGAAACGTAACCCGTTGTGGTAACATTATTAAATTTCAATACGCCATCTTCACACACAACGCTTTCGGGGGTAAAGTAACCATTAGCGCCGCCTTCAGAATAAAGAATCGCACTATTGAAACCATCATCAAAGGTTTCAGTAAAGTTCGTATTCGTTGGTGTATCATAGGTTGCCGCACGAACTTCCGCATTATAGATTTCTACGGACGACGACGCGCTTTGACCAAACCCAAAATACCCATTTGCGTAAACCGTCTTTTCGTTATCGTGATTCAATAACGTCGTACTGTTTACCGACAAATACATACTTCCTGCCGAGAAAATATCAAAGTCAATAACAAGTTCTTCGCTATAAGCATAAGTTGTCTCCGCGGTATATACAGTACCAATACTTTCCCCTTTGAAGTTTTCGACCTTAACCCCAATCGTACCATTCTCGTCATAAAGGCAAATTGCCGATGCAGAATTAACGGCAGAATAAGGACGCTCCAAACCAAAACCGATGTAAAATTCGCCCGTTAACGCTTCATTTACCTTTACCGTAATTGTACCGCTGATACAAGTATCAATATCCATTTCACGCAAATCATTTGCAAGAACAATGCTGACTATCTTACTGTCGGCGTTTGTTTTTTCTGCATCAAAAACGATTTTTCCCTGCTCGTGAGAAATATCTCTCGTCATATACCATTTTTGGTTGGAAAGCTCGTCCTCGTACATATTTTCGGTAACAACTTGCTGTTCAGACCGCCCAGCACTTGCAATCGTCGTTGATAATCCGCCGAAACAGCTAAAAGATAAGACCCCGCCAATCAAAAAAGCTGCTCCCTTTTTTATCAATGATTTTTTCATATTAATCCCCTTTATTATTTCAAGCCTGCATTGCTTAAATAGGTTTTCCAATTGCTATCAAAAGCATTCGTAATTTCCGTCCAAACTGCGTCCGCTGATTTCGCGCCTGATTGTTGGCTCATCGCACTTACAAAATTAACCGCCGCATAATCAAATGCACCGCCACGAGTGAATACAAGGCTTCTTCTGCCTTCTACCATACCAACCATCGTATATTTTTGCGAGAAGGTATACATCGTCTTTTCAAACGTAGACCACGCATTTACATTAGGCGCATTTTCAGCCTTATCAAACGTGAACGGCAAAGACATATGCGTTTTATCGTTCATAATCTTTTGCGCTTCGTCGGAGAAATAGAACGCTACAAATTTCTTTGCACCTTCTTTTGCGGAAGCATAGTTAGGAATACAAATAGCGTGTTGGCTGTAATTTTCCCAAATGATATTTCTTGCTTCGTAAATCCTGTTCCAATCGCTCTCGCAAATAACGCTATCGCCGATTTTATACGTACCGTCGGCTTGTTTTACATCGTTGATTGCAACTTCGCCATGCGTTACCTTATCCACTACTTCAATAACAGCAGACAGCATAGCGTCCGTTTTAACATCAGTCAGTTTATCAACAATCGAGCTGATAACCGGCGTTTGCATAATAGAGAAATTTTTACTGGTTGAACTTGCCGTTTTCATTTCGTTGTTCATCCAAGCACCGTTACACATCATAACTGCTCTGCCGTTTAAGAACTTCGTTTGTTGCGTGGTATGATCTGCCGAGTTAGAACCCGAAACAACGTATTGCGAATCAAGTAAAGTTTCCATTACCTTTAATGCTTGGTATCTGCCGTCTTTCGTTTTTAAGACATCAAGACTGGGATTTTCGTTTGCGCTGCCAAGAACGGAAACATCTTGACCAAGCGTAGAATAGGTGTTGTAATAATAGTCCAACCCATCGTATTGTGCTTGCCAAAGATTGTAAACGTATTCCCAATAGCCGCCGCTGAAATAAATAAACGGTTTGCAATTATCTTTGTTATACGCCGTATAAAGGTCAAATACAAGATTACGAAGTTCATCCGTCGTCTTGGGAATTTGATAGCCTTGCATCAAATCTTCATTATATACGATACCGCAAACACCGCCGCCGTAAGGAAGGGTGTAATATTTTCCATCGTAGAACTTGTAGTTATCCAAAAGACTCTTGGAAACTTTTTCAGAAACCTTCTTGCTTTCCCCTGCGTTTACCATCGTAAGTATGTCGTCAAGCGGTTCCAAGTATTGATACAACGAGTTAGACGGAATAGGTTCAAAATACAAGTCAACCGTATTATACTTTGCACCATTCATAATGTTATCGGAAATAGCCGTATTGGTCGTTTCCGAGTTCAAATGCACGTCATATTCGGGATACTTTGCCTCAAAAGCCGCAACAATTCCGTTCATAAATTCATCGCCCATACCCGAACGCCAAAACGTAATTTCAATATCCGTTGCCGAGTCCGCTGTTTTCTTGTTGTTGCAGCCAGCCGCAAAGACCGTCGCCATCGACATTACGCCCATAAGCGCTAAACTAACTATTTTTTTCATAAGATTTCTCCTTATTTTTATTCTTTAATTCCGCCAAGCGAAACATTACTCATCATAATGTTGTTAAAACATATAAACACGATAAGCGTAGGAATGGACGATACCATACACGCCGCGAACAGCAAGTCCCTTCTTACGTAGTATTTCATATCAAAGTCGAAAAGATAAATACCAACGGACAACGTAGGTAATTCGGGCAAGTACAACAGTTGCGCGTCGTAGCTATTCCAAGCCCCCATCCACGCAAGCAAGAACAACGCTCCTAACATTGTCATACTTTGCGGTAACATAACCTTAAAAAACACTTGCCAATCGTTTGCCCCGTCTATGTATGCCGCTTCCGCATAACTCCAAGAAAGATTTTTGAAGAATGCCGCAAAATACATATACGACGCACCTATACCACTAAACGCGGTAATAACAAAAGCATAATTGTTGATTAAACCTAAATTAAATATAAGTTTATACATTGCGCCGCCCGAACTGTATATAGGAAGCAACATTACGACAAAAGACAAATAATAATATATTTGCGAACCCCAAAACTTATATTTTGTCGTTACGTAAGCAAGCATCGCCGTAAACATAATACCGCCAGCCGCAGGAACAACCGAGAAGAAAATGCTGTTAAAAGTCATTTCCAAAAAGGTTGTATTGTTAGGCGTAAACAGCGTAAATACTTCCTTAAAATTTTTCCATTGTGCAACTTCGGGAAAAGCAAACGGCTTCATTACGTTTTCCGTATGC
>JAZORL010000192.1:0-3340 GCA_045656625.1 Candidatus Scatosoma sp.
CATTTCCGAAACTTTCACCGTACGCCACATTTCTTACGGCGTAGGCGTAGAAAAAACTTATCCCCTTCATTCCCCGAAAATCGCGTCCATCACGGAAGTCGGATCGTAGCCATGTCGTTCTGTGAGCCAAGGAGTTGCAACCTAGAGTTGTCTTCCTAAGACCGCTTGGCCTCCGACTTCATTTCCGAAACTTTCACCGTACGCCACATTTCTTACGGCGTAGGCGTAGAAAAAACTTATCCCCTTCATTCCCCGAAAATCGCGTCCATCACGGTCGTTAGAAAGGGTAAAGTAAGAAGAGCTAAGTTGTACTATTTGCGCGGTCTTACCGGTAAAGCAGCGAAAGTTAAGGAAAAAATTTAACCTCGGATTTATCACCGAAAAGAGTAGGTTCGCCCAAAGTCAACGGCGGACTTATTTTTTTGTCTCTATCACGCAAAGCACGAAAAGAGCGTTTGGCGTGGTAGAGCTATTTTTTTTACCGAAAAGGAAAAAAATATCGAAAATTCAGTTTACTTTTTCAAACTTTTCATATATAATGAAGGACAGGAATATATAAGGAAGGAGAGGCTTTTCTTTTTGCTAATCCAAATGCGTGTGAATCACGTGCGCTTGGGAAAAGGAAAAAGAAAGTTTCAAAGGTGCAATATGAAGAAATTTACTGCGTACGTATGGGCGTTTTTAGCCTTACTTATCGTGTTTGTGACGGTGGGTTTTGCGACGCTTGGCAGCGTAAAAACAACGGGGGATTCGTTGACGGTTAGAGCGTCCGAGCCCGTATATTATATGCTCAATTTGACGGACGGGCAGAAAGTGGATGAAGTGTACGTCAACCTCGGTGTAGCTGATGCGAAAGTGGGCGAAAAGATTGACGTGACGGTGGAAACGAGCACGTCGAGTTCCGTGAATTCCAGCGGGACGTGGACGAAGCACGGCGATCCGATTGTGTTTACAAACGTGGGCTCGAGCTACGAATACGCAAAGCAGGGCGTGACGTATAATTGGATGAAAATCCACGATGCAACGGTGTCGAATGCAAAGAAAATCAAATTGAGTTTTTCCAAGAGTACGATTTTGAATGAAATCGTTTGCTTGGACCAAGACGGTCAACGCATTCAAATTTCCCCGATTTTGATTGAAAATAGCAGCTATTCGGCAAAGCTGCTCTCGAAGGCTTGCGATAAGCAATCGAGTTTTACCAAGAATACGAGTGCCTATTATAATCTTGGCCGTGAAGAAAGTATCTATATGGCGTCCGCGCAAAATATTCTTAGCGGCCGCGGTGTGGAAAATGATACGGGCTACGTTTTAGACGATAATTATAACTATCTTTCGAGTTTGATCTTCGCAGGCTCGGTGGGGATGTTTGGAAAGAGTGTATTTGCTCTTCGCCTTCCCGTATTACTTGCCGCAACGGCGATTTTGGTGTTTGCTTACCTGCTTGTACGCGAGCTGACAAAGAGCGATAAATATTCCTTTATTTTTGCCTTGCTTTTCGCGCTCGGCGGGGTGCTGATCCCTATGTCTCGTTTTGCGGCTCCCTATACGATTATCGCAAGCGCGCTTTTGGGTAGCTTGTATTTCGCATACAAATTCTTTGCGAGAGGGATTTCCTCTAAGCACGTTGTAAAAGACGGCTTGACCGTGCTCTATTCGGGGCTTTTTGCGGCGGTGGCGATGGCAATCGACGTGTCGGCGGTGTTCCCCGTAATCGGGATTTTGGTTTTGGGGATTTTCGGTTTACGTAGACAAAAAGCGGCGTATAAGGTTGCGCTTGCAAAGACGGAAGGCATGGAAGAAACGGTCGTTTTGGAAAGCGGTGAGAGCAAGACGGTGAACAAGGCGGCGGCGAGAGAAACGGCGAAATATCACGCCAAAAATCGTGTTTGCTGGGGTTTTGCAATCCTTTCTTTTGTGATGGCGACCCTTGCGTTGATCGTGGTTTCGTCTGTGCTTTGCTATTTTGCGTACGTAAAGGCTGGCGGCAGCGCAGCGACGGGTTACGTGAAATTTGTGGCAAAGGGTGCTTTGAAATCGGTGAGAAGCGGACATCTTTATTGGTTCGCAAATGTAAACGGCAGCAACGTTTGGAGTTGGTGGTTGCCTACGCGCGCCGCGACGCTTTATGCAGGCGTAAACGGCGTGGGCGCAAACGAATACTTGGCGTGGAACGTAGCGCCGAATATGATCCTTTCTTTCCTTTGCTTGGCATCGGTGCTTTTTGCGACGGTGAAGGTCGCTATTGGGTTCGTGCAAAAGACGGCGGATAAAAAAGCGCTCAAACTGCGCAGAAGTTATTTCCTTTTGCTCGGCGGTATGGCGGCGACGATGCTCATGGTTGCGTTGAAGGTGAACGTATCCGTAATCTTCTCGCTTGCATTCCAAGCGCTCTACCTTGCGTTCTTGCCCTTGACGGCGAAAACGATTTCCGATTGTGAATGCGGCGGAAAGGGGAAGAAAATTGCGCTTGACGTAATTCTTTGGACGATTGTCGGCGTAGTTGCCGTACTCTTTATTTTGAGTTTACCGAGCGTTTATGGTTTCAAAGTAAGCACGACTTGGAGCAAGTGCTTTGGTTGGATGACGTTTGTTTCCAACGGATATTTTAGATAATTTATACGCATACACGCATTATCCGTAGGTACCCCTGCGGATAACGCTTTTTGAAGGAGAAAAGCTTATGATTGCTAAGGTGCAAAGCTATGCCCTTTCCGGCTTGGAAGGGGTGAGTGTGACGGTAGAAGCGGACGTATCCAAGGGGCTTCCGTCCTACGATTTGGTAGGGCTTCCCGATGCGGCGGTCAAAGAATCGAAGGAACGTGTAAGAAGCGCGATTAAAAATAGCGCTTTGGAGTTTCCTATGCACAAAATCACCGTCAATCTTGCGCCTGCATACGTAAAAAAGGAAGGCTCGGCATTCGATTTGCCCGTGGCGGTGAGCGTACTGCTCGCTTACGGCGTTTTAGAGGCGAACGTGGACGGGATTATCTTTCTTGGCGAGCTTGCCTTAAACGGTGATTTGCGCCCCGTGACGGGCGTGCTGCCGTCGATTATCTCTGCAAGAGATAAAGGGTTCAAAAAATTCGTTATCCCTAAGGAAAATGAAAAGGAAGCAGGGTTTATTTGCGGCGTGGAAACGTACGCAGCAAAGAACTTAAAAGAAGTGGTCAACCACCTTTCCGGTCACGCACCGATCACCCCCGTACCTGCGTCGAGCTTTCAAAGCGAAAGCTCGAATACGGGCAAAACCTACGATTTGGCGTTCGTGAAAGGGCAGGAAATCGCAAAACGCGCCTTGGAAGTGGCGGTGTCCGGCGGGCATAACGTATTATTCGTCGGC
>JAZORL010000193.1:0-2688 GCA_045656625.1 Candidatus Scatosoma sp.
CTATTGAAGTAAAAATTTTAAATGCGTTCATTAAAGCATATCAGGAGCAGCCTGGTAACGAAAATAAAAAGATTAAAGTTACCAAAATTACCGATAACTATGATACATGGGTACAAAGACAGCTCTACGTTGATAAGCTGCCCGATATGATTCAGGTTTATGACTATTCGTCGGAATTTTGGACGTATATGAACATGTTGCAGCCTATCACTAGCTACATGGAAAGAGACGGGATCAAGGAAAGCGATTACTATGAATCGGTTATCGAAATGGCAAAATCGAAAGAAGGGGACAACAATATGTATTGGGTTCCCAGAGATTATAACAAAGTCGTTGTTTGCTACAACACGAAGATGTTTGAGCTTGCTGGTATCGAAAAGCCTTCGGACGATTGGACGTTTGAAGATTTTGAAAATGTTTGCGAAAAATTAATGGAAGCAAAGGACGTCATCACCGACTATTCGGGTTCGCCTTATTTCTGGCCTGCAGATATGCGTTTACAGTGGGCGGCTTCTTACTATCCTGTTATCAGTAGCTACGGCGGCGGTTTGATTGACAAAGAAAATGAAAAAGCCTTCAAAAATCTTGATGCAGTAAAGAAAGGCTTTGATTATTATTTGAGCTATGCAGACAGAGACCTTTGCGTAACGACGGACGATACGACGGACGCATTTGCAAACAAGCAGGCGGCAATGATTTTTACGTCCCGTCCCGACGTACCTACGTACGATCAGTACTTGGAGGGCGAAATTGATTTCGCAAGTTTCCCGATTCTTTCTGATGCAACGGAAACGTCTTATATCGGGATGGGTTGTACGGGTTACGGTATCACGGATAGCTGTCCCGATGAAAAGAAAGACTTGGCTTGGGATTTCTTGAAGTTTGTTATGTCTAAAGAAGGACAAAACGCTTTCTCTAAGACGGGTAGCGGTATTCCCATGCTCAAATCGTTGGCAGAAGATCCCGAGGCGGAATTCAGAAAGGTATATGAAGGCAAAAATAACGACGCATTCGTTAAATTTGCAGAAAGAGATATCCCGATGAACTATATGAGAGGCTTTAAGCCTAATAAGCAGTTGGGTATTTATTCCTACATCAATGCAAACTTATTGACAT
Organism: Candidatus Scatosoma sp.; assembly: GCA_045656625.1. Classification (GTDB taxonomy): domain Bacteria; phylum Bacillota; class Clostridia; order Christensenellales; family Borkfalkiaceae; genus Scatosoma. The sequence continues at coordinate 1,117 of JAZORL010000193.1, forward strand.
CGTTTGTAACAGCAAAAGACAGAGCAAAGTGCTACGAGGACACGATTTCACAACTTGAAAAAACTTTTGAATAATTAGGAGAAAGGATGAATAAAGCAAAAAAACTAAGAAAAATAAAAGAGAATATCGTGGGGTATGCGCTGATTACGCCTTTGCTAGTCAGCCTTACCATATTCACTATGTATCCTCTTTTAATGGCGTTATTTGATAGTTTTTTCTATGATTATATCCCACGTCGAGATTTCTTTGATAGGGATTGGTCATTATTTGGTTTCGACAACTACATAAAGGCGTTTAAGACAGGTGATTTTCAACATTCTATGCAATTAACGCTGATTTATGCGGTTGTTATGATTCCCTCAACGTTGGCGATATCCTTCTTTATTGCATGGCAGTTAAATAAGAAAGTAGCAGGTATCAAAATTTTTCGTGTGCTTTATTATTTGCCCTGCGTTATGCCTGGTATCGTTAGTGCAATGGTGTACAAATACATTTTCTTGGACGAACCTTATGGCTTGTTGAATACAGTATATACTTCTATCATGGGGTTAGATCCTACAAAAGTGGAGCCCTTTAAATTTTTTGAGGCAGAAAAGCAGTCTACGGCATTGACATCTTATATGTGTACCTCCATTTTCGGGTTGGCAGGATCTATGCCTTTTTGGATTGCAGGATTCCGTTCGGTGCCGCCCAGTTTAGTAGAAGCGGCGGATTTGGATGGCGCAAATGCTACGCAGAAGATGTTTAGAATCATCATTCCGATGATGAGTAAATTCATTTTTTATCAGTTATTGATGGGGGTTATCGGTACGTTCCAGATAGGGCAAGGCGTCATTACGTTGTCGCCTCGCGGCGGTTATAATGGTAATTTGAATTTCTATGGATTGCTTATATATAATCAAGGTTACGTTAACTTTAATATGGGCTATGGGGCTGCGCTTGCGTATATGTTGTTTGTGATTATTGCGATCTTGTCTATCTTCACTTTTAGATTTAATAAATTTGTATATTATGAGGCGGAGGATTGATATGGAAAAAGTAGATATAATCAAAATCAATCCATACGACAAGATGCAACAAATCAAGAGAATATGCAAGATGTCATTGGTATACATAGCGTATACGCTTCCAGTGATTCTTTTTCTCTTGCCTGTATTCCTGTTGATTTCGAGGAGTTTCTTTTCCACGCAAGAAATCACCAGTATTGGGGCAGGCGTTTTTCCAAAGCAGTTTCATCCTGAAACGTATCGCGACGTTTTGCAGAATACGGAATTTATCAGAGGCTTAAAAAATACGCTCATTGTAGTTGTATGTAACGTTATTGGTGTGCCTTTAACGGCGTTTATGGCGGCATATGCTTTTACAAAAGTAAAGTTTGCAGGGCGTGGACTGGTATTCAAAGTTGCTTTGGGTACGATTATGTTGCCGGGCATTTTGTTACAACTTCCCGTATATCGTATTTTTACGCAGCTTAATTGGACGGATTCACTGTTGCCGCTCACGGTGCCTTGTTTCTTTGGCGGCGGGATTATGAATATTTTTATGATTATGCAGTTTATTCGCGGTATTCCA
>JAZORL010000194.1:0-5298 GCA_045656625.1 Candidatus Scatosoma sp.
TCAATCCTACTATTATGGTTGATGAAGAATGTGATGAATTGTTCTATACGGAAGAATTTAAGGCGGCGGAAGATTTTGAAGAACGTGATGAAATTTTTTCAGTGATTGATGCGCATCCGTTCTTTGATGAAAATGGTGAGTTATATTTATATTTCTGTCGTCATATGTCGAACAAGAATCCGGGGGGACATAATATTTGGGGCGTAAAAATGCAAGATATGGTTACGCCCGATTGGACGACGTTAACGTGCTTATTTAGAGGAACATACGCTTCTAATTTTACCGATACCGTAATGCTTGGCAATAAGGACGCAACGATTGGAAAAAAATTCGTACGTACGGAATATGCAGGGCAAGGAGAAGTGGATCCTAATTATCCGAGACATTTAGGTAGAAGTTGGAAAAGCTATACCACATATGCGGATGGTACGGAAAGTACGGATGGACAGAATGAATTTAATTTGATTGAAGCCCCGAATATGATTACCACCAAAGACAAGGATGGTAAAACGGTTTATGTGATGTCGTACGCGCCCATCGGCGTGGACAACGTAACGGGTGATTACGATATGAAAGCGGCGTATGCTTATTCTCCGTTGGGCCCGTTTATTAAACCCAATCCGGATCAAGGTGCGACGATTTTGGGCGTGGACGCAAGTGTAAACGATTTTATGTCAAATTTGGGTCACGCGTCGTTCGTAGAAGTAGGCGACGAAGTATGGATAGCACATTGGCAAAGGCAAACACCTTTTGGTGGACTTGACCAAGGCAGATTATATGCGCTTTCGTCTTGTAGTTTTCAATATATTGAAAGTACGGGAATTTATATGCCGATAGCGAACGGTCCTACGACGTCGTTGCAAGCGAAAACTTCCATTTCAACTGGTTACAAAAACGTTGCGCTTAATGCAAAAATCTCCGCAACGAACGTAAAGAGCAGTTCGACTAAGTATTTGAATGACGGTATGTGGGTAACGCGCGGAGTTTGGGCGGATAGAGAGTTTAGGGCGGATAAATCGACGGAAATTACAATTACTTTCGATAAACCTACCGATATTCGCGGTGTGTTAATCTATAATTCGTATTCGACGGATAACGCGTTCAAGAATATTTCAAAAATAAAGTTTAATTTAGCCGAAACACCTACTTGGCATACGGGCGAAGAAACAAGCTGTTATATTCGCAATTTACCATATAACGTGGACGCATATATGACGGGAAAAGAAAAACTTCAACCTGGATCTGCGGCGGTGGCAACGTTTAACGAAATCAAAGTAAATTCAATTACCATTACAGTATCGGAAGGAGATTTGTATAAAGGTAAAGGCGAACTTCGCATTTCGGAAATTGTTGTACTTGGGAAATAAAAGGAGGGAAAAATAATGAAAAAGAAAACCAAATTATTTTTAACTCTTGCTTTAAGTGCAGTATCATTTCTTTGCATAGGTACAGCTTGTAGTCAAGATACGGACGGTCCTTTGGGTGCAGCCTACGATTGGGTGTTTGATAAACCGCAAGCTGGTACGCCCGATGAGTATATGGCGATTGATGGTAAACTTGATGAAGATATATGGCAGAACAAAAACGTGCTTGCGCAAACCATTAAAGGCGTTTCTTGGTCGGCTACTACTCATTTTACCGATAAAGGTTTGTACGTTGGCGTAAGAGCAACAGACGATACAATGTCCTATGAAACGCGTTACACTTCCCGTTCGGTAATTTACGTATATCTTTGTAAAACGGGTACGCAAACGTACAATATTAACAATCTTTCCTACCATCAAGGTAGAAATTACGTCTTTCAATTAGACCCTTATTATTGTCGTTCTAAAAGCCGTATTCCCTACAATTACAAGGCGTATGTGGAAGGGGAACTCAATAGTGAAACGAAATGCACAATGACGGCAGAGTTGTTCTTAACGTGGGAAGATTTGTATTATACGCAAGAGGAACTTGGGGAGAACGGTTATCCCGAAGATATACAAATGTACGTGAATTATGAGGGCGAAAAATCGGAAATTCTCGGAACGTGTTTATGGAGAGAAGAAACCTATCTTCAATTTGATAAAGACGGATATGCGGGTGGTTTAGAACACGAGCAATACGGTAGCATTGAGAATGGATTGTCCGCAACGGATAAATGGGAAATCAATACTGAAAATAAAGTACAAACCGCGGCAGGTAGAACGCAGATTTTATGGTTAAAAGACGCTTACGCAAAAGATTTTGTATTTGAAGCGAAATTAAAGCCAATTGGGAAAACGGCGGACGGGAAAGATATTTCCCTTCGTGGCGAACGGGTTTCGGGTAGAATCGGTTTAATCAACGAGACGACAAATGGGGATTATACGATTTTTTCCGCTGACGCGCGTTCTATTGGGGATAAATCAGTTGGACAAAAAATAGTTCAGTTGCAAACTTGTCAGCAAATCGACAGTTTCCATTGGCAAAACTTAATTGGACTTTCGGAAACAGTAGATAAGAATTACGACCAAGAAGATATAGTGCTTCGAGTAATCAAACAGGACGATATGTTCTATTATTTCTATGGCGATACCTATTGGGGTTGTGAACGTATTGCAGATATGCAAGATGAAACTTATTGCGGTTTTTATACAAGTCAAGGTATGGTAGTAGAAAGTTATAGTTTTGAGAACTATACGGGAAAGAGTGCGGAGCTTACGGCTAAACTTTCAGAATACGTGTATTTCGTAGACGTTGCGGGCGAGATGACTCGCGGTTCGGTTAGCACAAGTGCATACGCCGTTGGCAAAGGACAAGAAGTAACGATTTCTTTCTTGCCGAAATCGAAGAGCGTTCTAACGCAAATAACCAAAGACGGTGTTGACGTTTATGATGAAATCGTCAATGAAATGAACGAAAAGTGTGAATATACGTTCATACCTACGGCTGACGTTTCGTTTGACGCAGAATTTACGGCGTTTAGTAATAATGATTTGGTAAAAGCAGTTATTGTTTTCCAAGATGAAAACGACGTGCAAGTAAAAGACGCAAATTATGAAATTGTCGGTAGTAATAAACTATTGTTCTATAAGGGTACGCCGAATAGTTCGGGTTATGTTATTTTGCAGATTCCTAAACAAGGCGAATATGAAATAGACGGTAGAACGTTTGTTGTTGACGGTAGTTATAGTTTATATTCTTCATTTGGAAATAATCACGACGTTTATACGAGCTTTTCTTTGACAGATGAAACGACGTCTACGGATATCAAGGGCAATGCAGAAAGCGTAAAAGATACCAAATCGTTTACTTTATACGTACAAGCTTCTGAAAACGAATGGGGTACGATTACGGTAAACGGTATTAACGTAACGGGTTCGGGGAAATTAGGATACAACGAAGAAACGGGCAACTATTACGCGGAAAATCGTACGGTGAGACGTTATTATAAAACGATGATCGGTGAGAATTTCGTTTTGGATTCCCATATTTCTATGACGGAAGTAGGAAATAATAACGGGCACCTTGCTGCTATTGCCGTGACCGATGGAAACGATGTAATGGTATTGAAGTACAATATTGAACAATGGGGCAACTTGATTATCGCAACGGGCAATTCGGCAACGGAAACGTCGGTGGAATTTGCAATTACAGGCTTTGGTTGGAACGGAAAGATACATCAAGTAGCAGACGCCAAAAACGGAATCAAAGGCGAAACGGAAATGGCGTTTAAGCTTGTGAAGTGCGGTTCAGCGTTGTATCTATTTAATAAAAACGGCGAAATGCGCGCGTATTTCAATAAAGACGGTATTCATCTTGTAAACGGAACTTCGATTGCTTGGGGCGAAGGAAACTTGGCGGCTATAAACGAGGATATCAAGGGTTTATTCTCAACGGGCAACGAAATGGCGATAGGGGTATTCACTTATCCCGATACGGGTTTGCGTGCAGAATTTAATTTTGATTTTTCTACGGAGCTTGAAAAAGTTTATACTGCTGCGATTGGATACGGGGAATTTACTCTCAAACTTGATGCGGCTTGTACGCTTGCGGAAGAATATCCTATTAAAGGCGGTTACGGTATGGGTGAAATCGTCCAAATCGGTGTAGATGTCAAAAATGCAAGATATGCAAAATTGCAAATGATTCTTACGGACGAAAATGGAACACGTGTAATTGACGGAAAGTATGATTGGTCTAACGGTTGCGTTACGTTTACCTTCGAGTATGGTGGCGGAGTAATAAACGCAAATATTGTTGTTATCGACGACGGCGATATGGGTTGGTCAAACGATTGGGATAATTTTGATCCTGACCGTGATAATACCGTAATTAAATAAAAGCATAGATCTACCAAAATAAAAAAAACTACAAGGAGGACGGTTTTATGCGAATGAAACAACGTGGCAAGTTGCTTTGCAAAAAGCAACAATATGAAACGCCGCAAGTGGAAGTATGTGGGTTAAATTTAACCGATATAGTTCGTACAAGCGGTAATGGAACAATGGGATGGGCGGACGATTGGACTGGTAATTGGACACCGAACCGAGACGATACTTTCGTGGATTAAGGAGGCAAAAAATGAAAAAGAATTTTACTAAGAAAACAGTAATCACTATGGCAACTGCTCTTTGCGTGGCAACGTTTGTTGGTGGCGTAATGACGTCGGTAAACGCATCTGCTGCTACGGAAGTACAAACGCTTACGGGCTTTGAATGTGCGGGGGCATCTGTAAATGCACAAGAACTTGGTATGCGTTTTGTGTTTGACCTTACGGGAGATGCGGTAGCGAAAAAAGATTTGACGGCGGGCGTTGTATATATGCCTTACGATATGTATAAGGGCGATATTAACGCATTTGTAAAAGGACAAGAAAAGTCTTTGACGACGGAATTTTCTTGGCAGGATAATACGGCAACTGCCGACGAAACGGATATGGTAGGATATACTTATCTTTCGGCAGACATTATTCCTAATACAATGTATAACCGCGTATTACTTGTTCGTGGCTACATAGAAGACGGAGAAAACGTGTATTACACCGAACCCATAAAAACTTCTATGGCATATTCCGCGTGGAAGGGAATTGCCGTATTGCCCGATTATGAAGAACAACTCAAAACTTATATGGGTCCTTATACCCTTACTTATGAAGGCGGAAAGGTTGAAAGCTTATATTATGGTGATACAATTACGGGCTTACCTACCCAAATTGATGGCGCAAACGTGGAAAAATGGTATTGGGATGAAGAATTAACGGACGATATCGCAGCGAACGATTACGCAACGGGTTCTATGAATATCTATTACGAACTTGAAAAGTTCACGGTAAGC
>JAZORL010000195.1:0-2800 GCA_045656625.1 Candidatus Scatosoma sp.
CCCAAATCCTTTGCCGCCACCGCAAAATCGAGCAATTTCTCACTATTGATATCAAAATACGCCGCCTCCCAGCTGTTGATAAGAACAGGACGTATTTCGTACTTGTGCTTCCATTTGATAAGGTGCTTGTTATAAAATTTGTGGAAGGTTCGGCTCATTTCCCCTAAACCGTTTGGCGAATACACGCAAACGACTTCGGGCGTATAAAACACCTCCGCAGGGCGTAATTTCCAAGAGAAATGATTGGGGTTGATACCCATTATCAGTCTTGTCGAATCGTTATAATCGCATTCTGCCAAAGCCGAGAAATTTCCCGAATAAACCAAGTTAAACCCATAGGCTTCACCACTCTCTTCGTCTGCATCTTTGGATACCAACGCAACGAAAGGATTTTGACAATGACTGGAAATCCCCTTATTGCTCTCTACGCCTTGCAAACCGTGCGCCAAGGCTCTTCTTTCGATTTTTCTTTCAAAATAATGTCTGCCGTAAAGAGAAATCAAATCGAAATCCATCTTCGGGAAATCATTGCAAAGGCTGAACGCTCTTTCAATGAACATATCCTTATCGGAATTATTTTTAATTTGCACGCTTTTGGTCATAACTCCCAGCGTTTCAAAGACAGTATATACAAGGGTTACTTGTAAATTTGTAACCTTATCCACTGTCGCAATTTCAAGCGTCGTTGCCTCGTCTTTTTCAGCAAAAGAGGCAGGCATGTCTTTGATGAACGGTTTTCCTTGGTAAATTTTATGCGATAAATATCGCAAATCCGTCACACTGTCGCCGTTATGATTTTGCACTTTTATAGCGGAAATTCTAAAATCGCCTGCGCCGTCACAACCGTATTCAATGGGAGCGGAATCGGGTGCAAAATCACCCTCGCCCATTACAGAATCCGCAGGGGAAAAAGAGGCATTTTTCGCCCTGATAGCAAATCCTTCCACCATATTTTCAGGAATTTTTCTTCCATAATAAAGATTAAGCAGATACCCACCCTCATATATCTTAATGATATAACTGGAAATGCTTGTATCCAATTTAAAAGTCTTTGATTGTTCATTAAAAATAATTGCCATATTTACCCCTTAAAATTTGCAAACCGAGGTCATTTCGTCCCATCTCGCAAAAGTGACCGCTTTTTTGGGTTCCACTTCGAAATCCGCACAATTTAACAATTCTTCTTCTAATTCTTCTATCCTATCCATCTTGCCGTCAAGATACTCCTCTAAAAGCGCTTTACCGTTTTTTAAGCGCATAATCACACCGCCGATACGCACGTCTTGTACGTTAAAACCATGCGGTTTGTTTTCCAAGTACCATTGCGCTCTAAAAGAGCGATAAAACACCTCTGCCTTTTCAATAGCTTCTTCATAACGGCAAAGCAACGCTTGCAATGCCTTCTTGTCCCCTGCTTTATAGGCAGCACGTGTTTGAATCCCCAAATCACCTTTTACCGCCAAAACTTCGCACAGCGCCTTTAACGTCTTAAACAGGAACCCGAAATCGGAATGTTCGGCAAGCTTCGCCAAGCTTTGAGCGCATTGTGCATACTCTTCCTTGCAAGAATCCCATATTGCAGAATCCATAATTCCTGCAAGGGGGTCGTTGTACAAAATATACTTATCTGGATTGCACGTCCGCTCCTTCGCGTTATAGGAAGAGACAGGTAAATCCACCCACATAAACTCATCAAAAGCGATACCGTATTTTTCTTGGAATTTCGCTTTTATCAAGCTTTCGTCATGATTGCCTTTTGCAAGCTCAGATGCGTAAAACAAGGACGGAAGTAACGCAAATCGGCTGCACTCCCCGCCGTTATCCCCCCACAGCGTCAAGAAAACGGAAGAAACGCCGTGTTCTATACAGCTTTCAAAAGCCGCTTTCGTCGTTTCAATACTGTACACGTTGTGCGGCGCGAAGCCCGTCCAACTCCACAAGCCGCCCGCAAACCAAGCGTCCTTACAAAGCCGTTGATTCTTCGTTATTTTTTCATCGTAATTTTTCTTTTCCGTAGAATAATAATCCCAGTAAACAAGCTTCACGCTATTAGGGATTTTTGCCTGCACTTCCGCAAGATTATCAGTCTTTTCATCAAGCAGATTAAAGAACATATCCGACCACATCAACATGGTAAAACCATATTTTTCACCGATCTTGGCTACTCTGTTTAAATGCTTTAAAAACAACTCCGCCCTATCTGTATTGCCGTGGAGATTGAAATATCTTCCCCTTCCCATCATAAAGGCTTCGTCCATGCCGATATTGATTGTTTTCGTGGAAAAACACTCCGCCAGCGTTTGAAAACACCTATCAATAAGGGTATAAACATCTTCGTTGTCGATGAGTAAAATATCGTCCGTATCATTGTAGGGACGGTATTTCGGCCAACGAAACATTTGATTCAGATGCGCTAAGGTTTGAATACACGGAATGACCTCCATCCCGCGTTTTTTTGCGTATTCGTCGATTTCTTTTAACTCTTCCTTGGAATAACGCCCTCGCAAATACCCAAAGTACGGCTCATCCGCGACCTCGTAAGTATCTTCCATGTATAAGCACAAAGTATTATAACCTAAGTCTGCGGTTAAGTCAATCCACTTTTTCAAAGTTTTTACGTTCATGACCGCATTTCGCGAACAATCAATCATCGTCCCAAAATGCTTAAACTGAACTTGATTTTCCATAACTTCACCTTTTCTCCGTGTGTCGTCGCAACGCATTTTATAGAATTAGCGGACGAGCAGGCGGATAAACCCGCCGCCAGTACCGCTAAACCCAAACAAATTATCTTTTTACT
>JAZORL010000196.1:0-3815 GCA_045656625.1 Candidatus Scatosoma sp.
GAAAGAACGTCTTCTTCCTTTTCATAATAACCAAGCTCGATAACTTTCTTCTTGATGTCTTCATATTCAGGTTGAAGCAAATCCGCAGGACGGCAAGTAATTCTTTCTGCATTGCCAAGTGCTTTCTTTGCAACTTCTTCATCGATTGGCATCGGAAGCGTACCGTATTTCCCTGCAAGCAAATCTTTCGTTTCTTTGGTGACCATTTTATATCTTTCACCCATTACGACGTTGAGCACGGCTTGCGTACCAACAATCTGCGAAGAAGGCGTGACAAGCGGCGGATAACCGCTATCTTTACGAACGTTGGGAACTTCCGCAAGACATTCCATAAGCTTATCTGCTTTACCTGCTTTTTCAAGCTGATTGATAAGGTTGGAAAGCATACCACCGGGAACTTGATACAAAAGCGTATTTACGTCAATACCTTTGGATTTTTCATTCAAAATCTTATCGTCTTTCAAGCGCTTTTCAACCGTCTTGAAATGTTTGATAATCGGAAGCAATTTATTAATATCAATGCCCGTATCGTAAGGCGTACCTTGCAAGGTTGCAACAAGCGGTTCGGTTGCAGGCTGGGACGTACCGTTTCCAAGAGGCGAAAGCGCGGTATCTACGATGTCAACGCCAGCCAAAATTGCCATAAGATATACCATATCGCCCGTACCCGTCGTGTTGTGCGTATGCAAATGTATTTTCGTCGTAGGCTTTAAAGCGGCTTTCAAGTCTTTAATAAGCTCGTATGCCTTAAACGGAAGCAACAAGTTTGCCATATCCTTCAAGCAAATGTTGTCAGCACCACGTTCTTCCAAGCCCTTGGCGAGATTTACAAAGTATTCGTTGGTAAACACTTCTTTTCCGTCAACGACAGCACTCGTATAGCAAATGGTTGCTTCGCAAACTCCACCGTACTTTTTAATAGCTTTCATCGACGTTTCAAGGTTTCTCGGATCGTTCAACGCATCAAACACACGGATAATACCAACACCGTTTTCAATGGATTTTGCCACGAATTTTTCTACGACGTCGTCCGCATAATGACGATAACCGAGCAAATTTTGCCCACGAAGCAACATTTGAATCGGCGTTTTTAAATGCGATTTAAGCGTTCTTAAACGTTCCCAAGGATCTTCATTCAAGAAACGCAAACACGAGTCAAACGTAGCGCCGCCCCAAGCTTCGATTGAATAATAACCAATTTCATCAAGTTGTTCGAGAACGGGTAACATTTCGTCGATACGCATTCTCGTTGCCGCTTGCGATTGATGCGCATCGCGCAAAATCGTTTCCGTAAGCATTACTTTTCTGTTACCAAATTTAAGTTCCATAATAATTTACCTCATCAATTAAAAGAGTGAAAGCAGGAAGCCTGCCGCAATAGCTGAACCGATAACGCCTGCCACGTTCGGTCCCATAGCGTGCATTAAAAGGTGATTGCTGGGATCTTCTTCGCGTCCAACGTCTTCGGAAATGCGCGCCGCCATAGGCACAGCGGAAACGCCTGCACTACCGATTAACGGATTGATTTTACCGCCCGAAAGCTTGCACATTAAACGCCCCATTAAAAGACCGCCGACCGTGCCGAACGAGAACGCAACCAAGCCAAGCCCAATAATCATCAACGTTTGCGTTTGCAAGAACGTTGCGCCGTATGCTTTACAGCCAACGGAAACACCCAAGAAAATCGTGACGGTGTTCATAAGTCCGTTTTGCGCTTGCGAAGAAAGTCTGTCGCAAACCCCCGATTCCTTCAAAAGATTACCGAGCATCAACATACCCAAAAGCGGAACTGCATCGGGAAGAAGAATACCCACTACGAGCGTGACGACAATCGGGAATATGATTTTTTCCGTTTTGCTTACCACGCGAAGCGGTTTCATTTTAATCATTCTTTCCTTTTTCGGAACGAGCAATTTCATAATCGGCTTTTGAATAATGGGAATGAGTGCCATATACGAATACGCCGCAACCGCAATCGCCGAAAGTAAATCTTGATTCGTAAATTTGGCAAGCGTTTGCGTGACGTAAATCGCCGTAGGTCCATCCGCACCACCGATAATCGCAATCGAACAAGCCGCCGCAAGGTCAAAACCAAGCACCGTCGCACCGATAAGCGTTAAGAAAATGCCAAGTTGTGCCGCCGCGCCGATAAGCATACTCTTCGGATTGGAAATAAGCGGTCCAAAATCAGTCATTGCACCAATTCCAAGGAAGATAAGTGGCGGATAAATAACGTTTTGAACGCCGTAGAACAAATACCACAAAAGTCCTTGGTTTTGAACGTTTTCATAGGTATGCTCTGCCCCTTCGGCGTACGTACCCCAAAGTACGTCGTATGCACCTGGTAAGTTAATCAAGAACATACCGAATGCAATAGGAAGCAACAAAAGCGGCTCGAATTTTTTAACAATCGCAAGATAAAACAATACGAACGAAACGAGAAGCATTACGTAGTTTTCCCACGTACCGTTCATAAAGCCCATTGATTCAAACAAATTTGTAAACATCTCGCCGATTGTTAAACCAGCAAGCAAATTATTTACCATTTCTTATTTACTCCTTACAGAATCTTAACCGATTACAGCCAAAACGGAATCCGATTCTACGTTTGCGCCCTTCGCAACTTGGAAGCTCACTACGCCGTCGCAAGGTGCAGTGATGTCGTTATCCATTTTCATAGCTTCAAGCACGAGAATAGGTTGGTCCTTTTTTACCGTTGCACCTTCCGCAACAAGCAAGTTTTTAATAAGTCCAGGGAACGGGGAAAGTACTTTTTCGCCGTTTGCAGGAGCTGCTTTGGGAGCAGGAGCAGCAACGGGTGCAGGCGCAGGAGCCGCCACGGGAGCGGGTGCCGCTACGGGTGCAGGAGCTGCCACGGGAGCAGCAACAACGGGTGCTGCTACGACGGGAGCGCTAGCGCCAACTTCTTCAACGCCTACTTGATAAGCTTTTCCATTTACAGTGATAACAAAATTACGCATGATATTTTCTCCTTAAATTCTCTTAATTCTTTTTACGGTAAATCCGCATTGGGGGTTTGTTTTTTGATAATACGCCATAATAGCGGCAGTGATAACAGCCAACGTTTCTTCGTCCACGTCGTTTGAAACTGCGACAGGTGCAACCGTTTGCTGGGGTTTTACTTCAACCTTTTTGGGTTGCGCCGTAGGATTGATAGCCGTCATGACCTTTCCAACAGCCCATACGACGGCAATGAGAAGTGCAATTCCTGCAAATACGACGATAAATCCAATCAGGGCGTACAACAGAGCTTCCGGCACTTCCACCATTCTGCCACCATCCGGCAAAACATTCGTCAATAAATTGAACATCTTTACCTCCTCTTATCTCGCAAGCATTTGCAAGGAAGCAATCAGATATTGTTTTACGAATTGCGGCTCAATTACCGCATCGATATAACCGTCTTTTGCCGCGTTGATGGGATCGGAATTTTCTTCCGCATACTTCTTTTCAAGCGCTTTTTTATCCGCTTTTTCGTTGCCAAGCTCAATCACTGCGCCTTGCGCACCGTCGAAAAGCGCGATGCTTGCATTTGCAAAAGCACACGTATAATCAAAACCAACCGATTTCGCAGCAAACAACGAATAACCAAGCCCAATCGCTTTTTTATAAACGACAGCAATCTTCGCCGTGTCAATCGTATCAAGCATATCGAGATATTCCGCCGCTTCTTTCATTACGCGACTGTTATTCGTGCAAGTACAAGGACAAATTCCTTTCACGTCGGTAAAGGTGATAAACGGCAAGCCGTAGCAACAAGCAAATTCAGCAAAATTCTTAATTTTTGCAAGCTT
>JAZORL010000197.1:0-3312 GCA_045656625.1 Candidatus Scatosoma sp.
TGGACGAAGCGTATATGAACTTCGATTGGAACGGCGTGATTATTTCCAAGGGTACGTCCTACGATAGATTCTCTACCGCAAACAATAAATATAATAGGACAGCGGTGGATTGCTATGGTCAAATCACAAACAGCTTTTTCTCTAACGAAATTGCTTATGCAAACAGCTATTCCGCTACGCAAAGGGCAAGCTTGACGAATAACAATTTGGCGTCCGTAACGTCCACGGAAACGACGTTTGTCGGTTGTTTTGAAGACGATATGGGCTATAACGGTTATTATCTTGCCAACGCCAACGATACGACGAGAAGTACCGCTTCTACCGTTACGATGACCTTTGACGGCGATACGGATAAAGTGCGTATTTATCGCGGTAATGGTTATACGGATCAAACGCTTAGCGGAAATGCCTTGACGCTTTCTATGTCTTCGGGCGAAGGCGTATTCGTCGTGCCTTATAAGACGGAAAGCGGCTATTCTGTTACCCTTGACGTAAACGGCGCAACGGAAAGCACGTTCGTTTCGGAAAACGGCAGTTTTGTTCTTCCCGAAAGAACGGTGGACGGCGAAATGTTCTTGGGCTGGGAATATAACGGAAAGGCTTATCCCGCAGGCTATACCATCAGCAATATCACTGCAGACGTTACCTTGACGGCAATTACGCTGGATATGGATATGCGTATAGGCGCGTCGGTTCGTATTGCAAGCGATTATGAAAATTCCATTCGTTGGATCGCGGACGTAAATAAAGATTCGCTTGCGGCAATGGAAGATGCGTTTGGCGCAAGCAACGTAAGCTATGGCGTGACGGTGAAATCCTCAGCGATTACAGGCTCGCTGACTATCAATATTCCGAAGGAAAACTTCGGTAACGGTGGCAATGCTTGGACGCTTGCAGGCGTTATGACGAAAGTGCCTGATGAACAGCTCAATACGTTGTTTGAGGGTAGAGCGTTTGTGAAGGTTACTTTTGCAGACGGCACACAAAAGAAGATTTTTGCAAGCGGCAACGATAACGTGCGTTCGATTGCGCAAGTAGCGTATATGGCGTACAACGATAAGGACTACGGCTATACCGAAGCGCAACTGGAAAGATTGCTTGTTTTGTCTTTACCTTATACTGAATCGAGCGATAATAACGGTTCGCTGAACGATTGGATTGCAGGTATGGATAAGGATAATCTCGGTTCGCTGGAAGATTGGCTTTTGAATGCTGGTAAATAACGATAAAAGGGGAGAGCTTACTTTCCCCTTTTGGAAACTTTTTAGGATAAAAACTCTCATAAAAAGGAGTAAAAAAATGGGTAAAATTGTAAGAAAAGCAACATTATGGGCGTTATCTTTGCTATTTGTTTTATGTGTTTCCATTTTAGGAATACATACCGTTTTTTCGGCAAAGGCAGAGGATGCCTCAGTGAAAGTAACTTTCACGCATATTAATTCTTCTTGGAATGACAACTCGCAAACGCTCGGCAACGGCATACATTATACCGTATTGCATTTGGATGGTTTGTTGACGAGCGGTTATCTTGCGAATGGCGACGATTGGAGTGGAATGAACGCAACCGTAAACGGCGGTGCATCTTATTTCAACTTTTCCCCCGCATCTTACATTGCAGGGCCGAATGTAGAAAGTAATTTTATTATCCTTTACAGCGCAACTGCGCCTGCGGAAGGTGATGTGTTTACCGTAACGGCTGGTTCAACGTTTAAGGTTGGCGGCGACGATACCAACGTATACAAGCTTGCAAACGATATTTCTTTGCAGTATAACGGTACGGCATGGGCTATCTATACTCCTCCTGCTGAACCTGTTTCGGTAACGTTTACGAACATCAATGCTTCTTGGAATAATAGCCCTTTGTTAGATACGTACTGTACGATTTTTCATTTCGACGGTGGAATTTCGGGCGGTGGCTCTGACCGTGATTTCTCTGATTTGATGGCAAAAATGACCATTAACGATGAGCCTATCGACCCTGCAAACGTTTATTTTGAACAGGGTTCGTGGATTGGCGCAACGGATTGTATTATTATGAGAGTGGTACAAAATCCTGCACAAGCTTCTATTTTGAAGATGCCTGCTGGCGCGACCTTTACGGTAGGTGGCACGGATACGAATGTGTACGAAATCGCTTCCGATATTTATTTTCAATATAATGGCACGGTTTGGGAAGTATATGATCCCAACACACAGCCACCTGTGGAACCTCCCGTAGTAGAGCCTACCGAACCTGTTTCGGTAAGGTTTACGCATATCAATTCTTCTTGGAATGATAATCAAACCTTGAATAACGGTATGCATTACACCATTCTTCATTTGAACGGTGTACAAACCAGCGGTTATTACACGCAAGGCGACGATTGGACGGATATGATGGCAAATGCAACCATCAACGGCGGTGAATCTTATTTTGACTTCTGTCCCGCATCGTTTATTGCAGGTCCTAATGTTATTTCGGATATGATTATCATTTATAGCGCAACAGCACCTACTTTGGGTGATGAATTTATCGTAACGGCAGGCGCAACCTTTAAAGTGGGTGGCGACGATGCCAACGTGTATGAACTTGCAAACGATATTTGCTTGAAATTTAACGGCACGGCTTGGGAAGTATTTGACCCGAACGCACAGCCTCCCGTAGAGCCCCCCGTAGAACCTACTGAACCTGTTGCGGTCACCTTTAACTCCATTCATAGAGAATGGAACAACTATGATTATACCGCGGAAGGCTATTTCTGTACTTATATTCTGTTGGACGGTGGAATTGGCGGCGGTGGCTTAGACGGCGATTTTAGCGACTTGCTCTCGAAAATGACCTTAAACGGTCAGCCTGTAGAGGCGGAAAATGTTTCTTTAGTTTGTCCTGCTTGGATAGGCGCGACTGGCGGTTTTGTCTTGCGTTTTAGAAACTTACCTGCGGATAATTCCGTATTGGTAATGCCCGCAGGTGCGACCTTTACCGTGGGCGGCGATGATACAAACCTCTATGAAATTGCGGAGGATATCGAGTTGAAGATTAAGAACGGGAAATGGAGTACGCCTTTGCCTATGGCAGAATTTTTGGAAGTGAATTCTTGGAATAATAACATTTTCACCCAGGCAGGTACGAGATTAACGATTTTGGATTTCAACGTTGAAAATTTGGGCAACGTTGTTAGCACGGATAAGAATTTGATTGCGATGGCGGGCGTTAGTATCAACGGCGTAAAACTTACCGATATTGACGGAGCAAGCATTACGTATATGCACGGCGACAATCATATGGGTATTGACATTCCTGCTTCGGCAATTTATCCTACGCAGGAATAT
>JAZORL010000198.1:0-6506 GCA_045656625.1 Candidatus Scatosoma sp.
GCGCGCAAACCATCGTCGATCGTGGAGGTGAAGTTATCCTTTTTACCATTTGCATAATCGATAAACGATTGCGATTGGTAAAGCGACCAGGTTGCACCGTATTTTTCAGGCGTAGCCACACGCTGTTTGCCCTTCGCGATGTCTTCCTTGCTGCCGTAGCAAATTTCCAAACCTTCGCCGACGTAGTTGCAGAAACGGATATACCCCTTTTCACCGTAAATGATGAATTCTACAAGCTGTTCTTCCGTCTTTGCACAACGGGAAAGTTCGATGTTTGCCGTTGCACCGCTCTTCAAATCCGCCAAAATATTTGCATAGTCATCCGTCGTTACGGGCGCCCATTCGTCGGAATCCACCTTTTGTCTTTCTTTAATGAAGATACCCGTATTTGCGGTCAAACCGACGATATCCTCATTCATCCAGTTCAAGAAGTCGATCATGTGCGAACCAAGGTCGCAAAGAACGCCCGTACCGCCAAGTTCCTTGCGGAAACGCCATTCCAAACGTCTGCCTTCCCAAAGCCCGCTTTCCTTGATGCACTTGATATAGCAGTGGTACACTTTACCGACAGCACCGCTGTCGATTACGTCTTTCAAGAATCTCGTCGTGGGCATATGACGCCAGGTAAAGCAAATGAATACGGGCAAGCCTTTTTCTTCTGCCAGCGCACGTACTTCTTCTACTTCTTGGCTGTTTACACCAACGGGTTTTTCAATACTAACGGGAAGCCCCGCATTCAAAGCGTATTTCGCCTGTTCGCAGTGGAAGCTGTTGGGCGTACAAATATCAACCATATCGCAAAGCCCACTGTCAATAAGCTTTTTATAATCGTCAAACAATGCTTCATCGGGAAGATTATAATCTCTCTTTGCACGTTCCAACGCAGCTTTATTTACATCACAAACAGCTACGATTTCTACGTCCTTTGCCTGCGCATAGGAATTCTTGTGATTCGCACCTGCAACCCAACCATAACCGATAATACCTACTTTTCTTTTCATGCTTTTACTCCTTACTTATATGTTTTTTAATATTTCTTTTAAATAAATGAACCCGCGTTCTATATCGCGTTTTTGTTCTTCGCCTTCAATTTCACGTTCAATCGTGATAAAACGATCGTATCCCCGCGCTTTCAACAATGTAAACACTCTCTTAAAATCTACCACACCTTCGCCAAGCGCTTTTTCCTCACCGATCTTATAAGGGTCCGTCGGGGGGACGCCGTCCTTTGCGTGCACATTGCGAACATATTGACCAAGAGTCATCACCGCTTCGCAGGGATTTCCGTAGCCGTACATTATCAAATTACCCGTATCTAAGTTGACAAACAGGTTGCCTGTGTTTACTTCTTGGATTAAACGAAGCAAGGTAATCGGACTTTCCCCACCCGTTTCAAACAAAATATTTACCCCGTACTTTTTCGCTCTGTCCGCAAGTAGTTTCACCCTGCATATCATTTCCGTATATTCGGGCGCGAATGGGTCATTGGGAACAAACCCTGCGTGGATAATCATATCCGATACGCCAAGCTCTTGTAAAAAGGGCAATACGCCAAGCAAATACTTCAAACGTTCTGCGCCAAAAGTCACGCTGTTCAACCCCGCATTACGGAAATCGTATTTAAGCTCCCAAGCAGTATAATCATCGTAAAAACCAGCGAAAAACGCCGATATTTCTATGTTGCATTTTTCTGCAGCCGCCTTGATGATTTTTGCACTCTCAAGGGTGTACGTTGCAGGTTTGTAAACCAACTGGCAACTTTCCAAATCCATCGCCTTTACTTTTTCAAATGCCGCAACGCAATCGTCTACATTTTTAAGTCGTACCAACGTTCCAAACTTCATAGCTTGCTCCTTACTTATAAATTAAAATCATACAAGCTCTGCGTGATGACCATTTCCGCATTCGGATGGTTTTGCAAGAAGGATACAGGCATGAAACGAGACTCTTCTTCAAGTGCCATCTTACGCATAATCCCCCATTGCCAGTTGCAATACAAATATACCTTTAATACCCTTGCTTTTAAGAGTTGCTTCATCCCCAACGTGATACATCTTTTAGGGAAAATATCGAGTGCGCCGCGGAGCTTGTTTGCCCCATTATTCACCACCGTTTCCGTAGCGATATCCGCGCATCTCGTACCGCAGTTCTTGTATTCTTCATCAGTAATCACGTCGTTGGCCTTTGGCGGTTCATTAAAGGCGATATGTCCATTGATACCAACCCCCGTCAAACACAAATCCACCTTGCCGAGCTTTTCAAACAGCGCGTCAATTTCCGCTTCCTTTTTGGGCTCGGGGAACAAACGCTGTGATGTAGGCATCAAAAGTTCTTTCCTAACCTGCGAATACAAAACTCTATCCATTGTCGCCTTAAAACTAAGCGGATTTTCATAAGGAATCGTTTCATCGTCTCCAACAAGATATTCGTCCATATTGATAAACCAACAATTTTGAAGGCTAATATTTCTTTCATTTACCTTCTGGGCAAAGATGGGATATTGCCCGATGGGACCTACGGGACAAATAATAACCGTTTTTTCACCCTTCGCATTATTTTTCTCAATCACCGACGCCATCAATTCTGCAATTTCTTCCATCATATCCGCTTCGGTTTGCATAACTCTTACAGGAATTTTGCTGTTTTTTACAAATTCTTCCGATGAACAATAATAGGTATTTACCATAATTACACCTCCGTTTTTTGGATTATTCTACCTTCGATAATCGTTTGTTCTACCATTAAATCTTTATTCAAAACGCAGAAGTCTGCGTATTTTCCAACTTCAATCGACCCAATATCTTTATCCGCTTTCACAATCTTCGCAGGGGTTAAGCTGACCGTTTTGATAGCTTCCACCAAAGGCACGCCCCCGTCGAATACAACGTTGCGGAGCATCTGTGAAATGGGTTGAATACTGCCTGCATACGTCTTACCATCCGCCAAAACTGCTACGCCGTCCGCCACCTTAAACTGCTGTGAGGTCGGGTCGTCTTTCTTCCCCAAGCTGTATAACGTTCCGTCCGCTTTCATACCGCCCGCACGCAAACAGTCGGAAATCAAACATATTCCATCTGCTCCCTTACATCTATAAATCATCTTAAACAGTTCGGGCGTGATATGATGATTGTCCGCGATAAGCTCGGCGGTCAAATTGTCATCAATCAAACCGTACTCGCGAAGCCCTACGTAACGTTTGTTATTTCTCATGACTACCATACTCATCGCGCAGAAAAGGTGGGTGAGATTGCTTGCCCCCGCTTTTACAACGGGTAAAAATTCTGGCAAAATCGCATTGTCGTGACCCATAGATACGACAATACCCTTTTCGACAAGCTTTTCCGTCAATTCTACACAGCCGTCAAGTTCGGGCGAAATCGTGATTTGACGAATAACGTCAGCGTTGTCAAGAATATATCTGTAATCATCTTCCGCGGGCACCTTTAGATATGCAGGCGCATGCGCGCCTTTGTTTTGAAAAGACAAATACGGTCCCTCTAAATGCACCCCCAAAAGCTTTGCATGATCCCCTTTTTTTGCAACGACTTCACGTGCAACCGCGATGGTCTTTTCAATCGTTTCTTGGGGCGCAGTTACCGTGGACGCCACCGCGGAAGTAATCCCGTTGTCGCTGTGGAAACGCAAAATATTTTCAAATGCTTCTACGGTATTGTCCATATAATCGTAGCCGTACCCGCCGTGGTTGTGAATGTCTACAAACCCAGGGGCAAGATATTTTCCTGTCAAATCCAAAACTTCGCTATCCTGCAAATCGTTCCCGATTTGGGCAATTCTCCCTGCTTTAACAAGAACGTCCGCCTGAATAATTTCGTCTTTCAATATCACCGATGCATTTTTAATGAGCATAACATACACCTATACCATTTTATTCTTACCCTTATTATATCATAATTTTTTCGGCATGTATTTAATATATTCCAATCAAAAATTTGACATTTTTTTGCTTTACACGCCTAAATAATTGTCAAATAATGTTTTTTATGTTATACTATACCCACAATAAAACACTGCGGAGTTTATTATGGTTAATAATAAATATCGGATTTCCTACAACAATCTCTTCATGTTAAACCCAAAACGTTGTAGAAATTATTTTTTAATTCAAGCAGGCGAATCCCTTTGCGCAAAAGATACGATTATCCCCGTCCATCAACAAAACTATTTCGAAATTACATACGTTGTTAGCGGAAAGGGAATTTCTTATACGAACGACATCCCCGTAGAAATCGGCAAGAATGATTGCTTTCTCTCTTTTCCAAACGAAACCCACAAAATCGTTTCCGACGCACAAGACCCCTTACGTTTTTTCTTTTTGGCTTTTTACGCGAAGCAAAAAACGCAAGGAAGCACGCTTATCAACTATTTAATGCAGACCTGCCAAGATACAAACAACCGAAAATATCACATGGAGAGCCTTTATCCTTTGTGTTCGAGCATTCTACAGGAACTACGCAATGAAGATATTTACTCTCCACGAGTGCTTGCTATTCTGTTGGAGCATATCTTAATCGAGTGTTCCCGAAAAATTTCCAAAAAGACAAAAAGCGAGCCTCAGTCCATACCAACAGACGCGGCTATTTTGACACACGACATTATTACGTATATCGATCAAAACATTTTTAAAATTAAAAAACTTAGCGATTTGGAAAACGTATTCTTTTACAACGTCAACAATCTTTCCAAGCATTTTCATTCACAAATGGGCATTCCGTTAAACAAATACTTTATCAGCAAAAAAATGGAAGCGGCGTTACGCTTGTTACAAGCAGGTGAAAGTGTCACGGAAGTAAGCGACAAGCTGCAATATTCTTCCATACACGCTTTTTCAAGAGCGTATAAGAACTATTTCAACGAGTCACCGTCCAGCTCCAAACCATAAGTTATATTCTAATCAACGAATAACTATAAACAGCTTACTATTTAATGGGAGTGTACCACGAATCACAACCTATACCCCCCCCTAAAAAGGTATAATCGTATAGAATATTCATACGAATATACAAAAAAAAGGCATTTATGCACTAATCATTGCATAAATGCCTTTTTGTGCGAAAGAGCAGTAAAAAGGTGTGTAAATGTAGGTAAGAACAGTAAAAAGTACACCAAAATAAAAATACATAAATCCCTCCCCCCCCCCAAACAAATTAGTAAATGTATAAAAAAATTTAATCACATTTGCAAAAAAGTTGTATTATTATGTTGACATTTTATTGTGTGTATGATAATATATAAACAGGAGGTGAACATATGAAGGAAAGTATATTAAAAGTATGTCCTATATGTGGGAAGGAACTTAAAATTTCAAAGTTGCAGTGCACAGAGTGTGATATGGAGTACTCTGGAAATTTTAATATGTCTGTGTTTTTCAAGCTTGAGGATGCGGAAATAGAGTTTATCAAAGAATTTCTAAAAAACGAAGGAAACATTTCTAAAATTCAAAAAGACAGTGGTAGAACTTATGCAAACGTAAAATCCTTAATAAATAATATTAATATAAAATTGGGTTTGATAAAAGAGAAGAAGGAGAATGTTGATATGGGATTTTTTGATCAAAAGAATGAAACTGGAATTATTAAAGTTATTCAAGATAAATTTTTGGAATGTGGCGGAGTATCAAAAATGCCAATGTTAAAAGGAAATCCATTAGATATATGGGTTGCTTCTTCCGGCAATGGTGTCGAGAATTCCGGATTTCCTGCTCTTGTATGTGAATGGCACATTCTTGAAGCGATTGTCAAAAAAGCAAACGAGTTAGGTGGGATCATGTATAGAGGCGATGCTGCCGCTCAAAAAGGTGCAAAAATCGGAAGTGCGGAGTTACCATTAGATACTATTGAAGCATTTATTTCTATTGAATTTTATGGTGGAAGTTTAGGAGCCTCTACAACAAGGCGCTCCACGTATTACGCCGCTATTTTAGCTTGGGCTGGCATTGTTGAAAATCATAGAAGCAAAGGAAACGGTGGCTATATTTCGGTAAATCCTCAATTTAGAAATTAACATCGTACAAAGGGCATAGATAAAAAAAAGGAACTTTTGGTAAACAAAAGTTCCTTTTTTGTTGGTTGAGGCGACGGGACTTGCGCCTTTAGCGGACGCGCCCCAGTGGACGATTACCAATCGTCCAGTTTTGCCGCAATCTTTTTGGTTTTTTGCAATTCGAGGCAAAACAACTTTTCTCCCGAAAAGTTCTTCCCACCCTCAAGTCCCGTTGCATTGTCGCAAACAAAAAAATAACGGATAGTCAACTGACGATCCGTTATTTTTGGTTGAGGCGACGGGACTTGAACCTAATCCCGACACGCTAACCTCCTTTATTTATAAGGCTTTCAACGATTATTCGCCAATCGTTCGCCAAATTTTCCCATTGTTAAAAATCATTGAACACATCTTTTCCTTCAATAAAATGCAAAGGTGGATTCGAACCCGAAGATACTTTCTAACCCCCTATTTATAAGGCTTTTAGAGGCGTGCTCCACAAACGC
>JAZORL010000199.1:0-3322 GCA_045656625.1 Candidatus Scatosoma sp.
CGACAAATCTACCCATATCCACATGTTTTTTCGCTTCGGAATGGCAAATCAGCCACTTGTTTTTTGCTATCAATTTTTTATCTTGGCTAACATTATCCAAAGGTGTGTTTGTTCCAAGTGGAAGTATTACGATACACTTAAACACCTTTCCTTCCCTTGCGCAAGGACAAAAATGCAATGTGGTAGAATACAACTCTATTGCTTCGCCTTTTTTTACACAAAACGCCTTTAAGTTTTCGGAATTATACAAACCGTTTTCAACATCTCTAAGGTCACCCAACAACAAAATCATATCTTCAAGTGCAATATTGATTTCAGAGGACTTGTGCCATTCAAGCGCATTCATCGTATTATTTTGTCCCCAACAATAACCGATTTGCACGTCCATATCACCAAACCACCCACGATAGTACGACATTGTTTCTTTGGTTTCAAAAGCTTCGACACTAGCTTTATACATAACTCCAGTTTCAGGAATAGCAAGTTCTTCTTGTGCGCGTTCAAATACGTCGTTAAAGGGATTTTCTACTACTTTCCCATAACGACTGAATTCTTGCTGATGAATAGAATAAATAATCATAATTTATATTACCTTTATCGTATGTATAAAACTCTTATATTCTTGGGGATTAACGATTACAACATTCGGTTTTTGAATTATGTCTTGATTACTATCTACCATATCAGGTACAGCAATCCAAGGTTCAATGCAAATATACTTCGCATTAGGTTTCGTCCATAACAGCAAATGGTTATAATCGGAAAACTCTACTTCCAAAAGTTTTCCTTTCGTTTTATGATTAAGCCAAACTTTCCTTGATTTTATATCTTTAAAAACAAGCGCGTCTATTTCAAAGTAGCGATAATCCAACACAAGTTCATTTGTATTTTCGCCTACGTTGGTGTAATCATATCCCAAAAGATTACCCTTCAAATTATAAGAATTTAAGGTTTCATTTTTTTCAAAAACAATGCTATAATTCTCAAAATTATCTTCTAACGCATAACCCTCGTGAGCTCCGAGCGTACAATACATTGTCTTATCGTCTATATTTTCCACCCCATACTCAACATCAAGTTGTTCGGTAAGAACAAACTTCACGAAAAAGCGGAAATGAAAAGGAAAGCCCTTTCGCGTCTCTTCATTATCCGTTAATAAAAATACCGCGCTATTTTCCGTTTTTTCGTATAAAGTAAATACTTGTTTTCTAGCAAAGCCGTGTTTAGGTTGATAATACGCTTGACCATTCAAATAATAGGTATCATCTTTAAATCCACCACAAACAGGAAATAAGACGGGAGAATGTCCAGCCCAAACTTTCTCATTACCTTCCCATATATACTCACGGCCATTCTTTTGAAAGCTAACCAAATCAGCGCCCAACAACGAAATTTTAGCTATTGCGCCCCCATATGTAATCGTTACGAATTCACCCATTTATGCTCCTCTTCTCCTGTACAGAAAATTCCACGATTCTTACCTGCCATAATCCAAAGACAATAATTTTTATATCCGGGCGCAACGGTGAACGGATGGTAGCCTTTGGGTACTTCCACCAAGTCGCCCGTCTTAACCTTATACACTTCGTTGATGTCGCCTTCCTTGGAATATACCGCTTGGAAGCCGAAGCCTTGGGGCTTGTCGAACTCGAAGTAGTAGATTTCATCCAAGAAACCTTCCGTAGGCATATTATCCACGTCGTGCTTATGAGGGGGATAGCTTGCCCAGTTGCCGTCTTCTACCCAGAATTCACCGATGTACAAAAGGTTCGCACCAACCGTTTCGGGCAAGTTAAACGCCGCCTTTCTCGAGAACGAGCCTTTTCCTAAATCTTTCGTTTTGATATCTTTTAAGGGCACGTATGCGGGTTCAAAATACTTATCCGCAGGCGCTTTGCAAACAGCGATTTTCACGTCGCCCCCCTTGCCTGTAACAGTAAAACTAGTATCCTTACCAACATAAACAGCTTCAGCAGGTCCATCGAAGACGTTTGCACGATTACCTACTTCATCAAAGGAAAATTTTTCGCCCTTTACGGAGCACTTTCCGTAAAGGATAATCAAAGCGAATTCCTTGCCCTTTTCGTCAACGGTATAGCTTTGTCCGTCTGCGAGTTTTAAAAAATCAAGTTCCGTATAAGCGAGCGGAGAATTTCTGTCCGTCGTCACACGTTCATAACCGTATTTTTCAACGTAGGTTTTTTTCAAGTTCATATTACATATTCTCCAAAATCATTTCTTCTACCGAAACTACGCGGTAGCCTTCGGGACAAGTTGCTTTTAAAGCAACGTATTCCGCCGGATTTTCAGTAACGATGGTCTTGCAATCCATATTCTTTGCGTTAAACCATCTGTCTTTCGCTACTTGCTTCATAACATCAGGCATATATTCCGCCATAATGAGCTGACCTGCAAGGTTTGCTTCCTTACCGATAAGGAGCATATCCTTCACAATACCCACCTTTTCAATGAGCTTTCTGCCCGTTTCCGAATCATCAAGTTCTCTTGCATACGCGTAGTTATCCTGCAAGGAATATTCGTTTGCCGACTTCTTCACAGCGATTGCGCCACTTTCGATAAGTCCTAATACGAATTCATTAAAGCCAACAACTTTTGCCGTGATTTCAATACCCCATTCCTTATATTCGTGGAGCATCAATTTCAAATCAACGGGGTCGTATACAACAACCGTTTTATACTTATTAAGCATTTCCGCACAAGCCTTCGCCGCATTCTGCGTTTCCTGCGTTTTACCCGTCAAGAACCAAAGCGCCGCGCCACTATCTTGGTTTTTGTCAATAGATACGCCAACGCCTGCTTTTTTCAAAACCGCCACCGCGTTCTTTACGCTTTCAGGCGATTTATAGAGCGCGTCTTGACCTACGAATAATGCCGTTTCGCTGTCCGTATTATACAATTCATCCAAGCATTTACAAGCTTCCACGCCGAATACGTTGCCCGTTTTCGCGTACACTTCCAAAAGTTTTACAATATAATCGGGCGCTACGCCGTTCAATACGATTTCCGTCTTGACTTCTTGGATAAATACTTTCGGATCCCAGCCCGTCATACAGTTGTTCGTGCAAGCACCACAAAGGGTACATTCATAAATATTATCTGCAATTTCTTTAAGCTCAGTTGCATTACGAGCTACCAAAGACACGCCAAGTGCTCTCGCACGAGCCGTGTTTCTTTCCAAGCCTGTTGCATTACCAATGGGACAAATGTGACGGCACATCCAACAAAATCTACAACTATCCGCAATCTTTTTTGCTTTTTCCGTGATATTCATACTTTTACCCTCCTATTATAAACCAAGCTT